>JAEZSM010000011.1 GCA_023421875.1 Spirochaetota bacterium
GTACCCGGCGGTTTTGTTCTCGATTTCCATAGGTCTTTCGAGTATCGGCGGCTTTTAACCGATATATTATCGATAAGATACCGAAGGCCTGGGTATAATCCTCGTGTAGGGTTCAGAAAAGGAGTGTAGCGGTGAGTCGACGAGGCAGCAAGGGCGATTCCTCCCTCAGGCTGGGGTGGATCATATTTTTTGTCATAGCCTTACTCTTGTTGACAAGAACCTTTATGGCCGATCTGGCTGTCGTACGGGGCAGGTCGATGCTCCCGGCGCTCGAGCATTCAGACCTGGTTTTTGTTTTCAAGGCGGCCTACGGCATCAAGAATCCCTGGGGCGGGTATATTCTTCGATGGTCGGAACCCCGGGAAGGGCAACTAGTGGCTGCTGTCAGGCCGGATTCGGCTGCCGCATTCATAAAGCGCGTCGATTCGGTAATCAGTTTAGAAACCCCAGAATCCTCCGCCGGCGCCCAGAAAGCGTATTTTCTCCTTGGAGACAATAAATACGAATCCATAGACTCAAGGGACTTTGGCCCGGTGCCGATGAACAATATACTGGGCAGAGTATTCCCCTTGCCCGGATTCTAGGCCTTTGCCGATTTCATGGAAGCTGAATGAGGATGTTGAAATTTCGCCTCGGCTCGGCGCTGGCGCTGCTGGGGATACTAGCGGCACTGATCTTTGCCCGTTATGCCCAGCTCGCTTTCGCTTCCTCATCCACAGCCCTGGGCGAAGAATCGCTGGAGGGCGAACGCGGCAGAATAGTGGACCGGAACGGACTCACCCTGGCGATGGATGTGCCGAAATACGATATTTCGGTGTGGAAACCCTCGGCCGACAAGGCCGCTTTCGAATCGGAAATTCCCGAACTGGCTGTGCTGACCGGTATGCCCGCCGATTCAATTCGAAACCGCTTCAAGGATGGTAGCCAGAATTTCTTCTACCTCGCCCGAAGGCTTCCCGCCGACAAGGCAACTGTGCTCATTGCCGCGAAAAAAATGGGAAAATTCAAAGGAGTGCAGGTCGAAGAAATCTCCGGAAGGCTCTATCCAGAGGGAAGACTAGCCTCTCATCTCATCGGCTTTACCGGGGAGGGGAATGTGGGCCTGGATGGAATCGAAGTCAAGTACAATGCCGAACTCAACCCTAAACCCCGAAAAACCGAGGATGGAACCGGCCGCCTGGCCGACCCTTCGATAAAACTGCCCCAGGGCGACAGAGTATTCCTGAGCATCGATGCCAACCTGCAACACATGATCGAGGATATTCTTGAGGATACGGTCAAGGCTAACGGAGCCGAAGCGGCCTTGGCGGTAGCCATGGACGTGCACTCGGGCGAACTGCTCTGCTATGCCGCAGAACCCGGTTTCGATCCCAACAATTATTCAGCCTACGACGCCGAAACGAGGAGAGACCTTCTCTCCCTCTATTCCTACGAGCCTGGCTCGGTGTTCAAGCTGTTCAGCATGGCTTCCATACTGGATATGGGCGCCATAACGCCCAACACGATATTCGACTGTGACGGCGCGTACCGAAAAACCTTGCCCAGCGGAGAAAAGATCATCATTAAAGATCTGGGCGTCTATGGAAAGCAGAATCTCGCAGGCGTGCTCGCCCTTTCGAGCAACGCTGGTGTCGGCTACGCCTCGGACAGGGTCACGGAACAGGACCTATACCAGCGACTTATGTCTTTCGGCTTTGGGACGAGAACCGGGGTGGGCTTGTCGGGCGAAAGTCCCGGATCCCTCCGGGAACCGGAAAAATGGTCGGGCCGGAGCAAGCCTACCATCGCCATCGGCCAGGAGGTTATGGTCTCGGCACTGCAGATGATCAGCGCAGCGGCGGCCATAGCCAACGGCGGACTTCTGCTCAAGCCGACGACGGTAGGGCGCATCGAAAGCGCCGATGGGGAGCTGCTGTTTCAGCACGAACCCCAGGTGCTGCGCCGAGTGGTCTCCGAGACCAGCGCGAAGGCGATTCTCGATGCCATGGAGCATACTGCCTCCCTGCAGGGAACAGGCTGGAGGGCCAAGGTGCCAGACATCCGCATGGCGGTAAAGACGGGCACCGCCCAGATGATCGACCCAAAAACCAGGGCGTACTCAGACAAGGATTACATCGCCAGCACCCTGGGCATATTCCCTGCGGACAAACCCAGGATCGCGCTCTATATAGTGATCATCAAGCCGCGGGGAGCCTCGTACCTGGGCGGCCAGATCGCCGCCCCTGTGCTCAGGCAAGCCGCAGAGGCTGTATTGTCAACCCTGGATATAGAACGGGGCAAGACTCCCGTAGTAGTGCACGGGGGAACCCTGCATATGCCTGAAGAAAAGGAAGCTTCCGTGGGCGAAACGATGCCCGACTTGACGGGCTATTCCAAACGCTCTCTGCTGCCCCTCCTGGAGCGAAAGGATCTGCGCGTTTCCATAAGCGGCGACGGCTACGTGGTCTCCCAGCAACCGGCTCCGGGAGCCACGATCAGCCAGGGGAGCACAATAACACTGCGTCTTAAGTGAGGTATTGGATGAACAGAGATGAGGCGATAATCCTGTGGAGAAAATACAACGACGAGGACTCGCTGTATCGTCACGCCCTGTCGGTGGAAGCGGCGATGCGTCACTTTGCGCGAAAATACGCCGAGGACGAGGATTTCTGGGGAGTAGTCGGAATCCTCCACGACCTGGACTATCAGCGCTATCCCGAAGAGCATCTGACTCATGCCCGCTCGATACTCGAACAAGAAGGGGTGGAAGAATCGGTGATCCATGCTGTCTTGAGTCACGGCTGGGGACTGTGCAGTGATGTGGAGCCTGTATCAAAGATGGAGAAGGTTCTCTTCGCGGTGGACGAGCTTACCGGGTTCATAGCCGCCTGCGCCTATGTGCGGCCTTCGCGGAGCGTTCTGGACATGGAGACCCGCTCGGTAAAGAAAAAGTGGGGCTCAGCCAATTTTGCGGCCGGCGTAAACCGCGGTGTGATTGAAAAAGGCGCCGCACTGCTGGGCATGTCTCTGGAAGAACTGATCGCCGAGACGATTCTCGCGCTCAGGGCTGTCGCCGAGGATGTGGGATTGAAGGGTAACCTTTAGTAACGCGTCTCTTGGGCGATGTTTGGCGGCACGATACAGGCAAGCACCTTTTTGTCAGGATTTCCCTTTATTGACCTGAGGCGGCTTTGTCTATACAGTAGCTCGATCACGGTGGGTATAAAGAATGCTAGAGAAAATAACTGAAAAATTCGTGGACGTGTTCCGCGGGATCAGCGGCAAGTCCTCTATTTCCGAAAAGAACGTCGACGAGGCTGTCGAGCAGATTAAAATGGCCCTGCTCGAGGCCGACGTCAACCTGAGGGTCGTGCGGCGTTTTGTCAACTCAACTCTGGAAGAAGCCAAGGGCGAGAAGGTCCTGCGCTCGGTAAGTCCGGGGCAGCAATTCGTCAAAATAGTCCACGACAAGATGGTAGCCCTTTTGGGCGACGAAAATCAGGACCTAGCCCTCAAAGGTCCCGATACGCTTTCGGTTATACTTCTTTTAGGCCTCCAGGGCTCGGGCAAGACAACGACGGCTGCCAAGCTGGCCTACCGGCTTAAAGGCAAGGGCAGGAAGGTGCTTTTAGCGGCCTGTGACCTTGTGAGGCCGGCGGCGGTGGAGCAGCTTTCGGTGTTGGGTGCCCAGGTGGGCGTGGCGGTACATACCGAGGTTACCAAGGATCCCGTCCAGGTAGTGAACGCAGCCCTGGCCAGGGCCAAGCGTGAGTCCTTCGACACCCTCATCGTAGACACGGCGGGACGACTGCAGATCGACGAAGCCCTCATGGCTGAACTTGTCAGGGTTAAGAATGCCGCCAATCCGCTGGAATCACTCCTGGTAGCCGACTCCATGACTGGCCAGGCCGCCGTGGATATCGCCAAGAGCTTTGACGAAAAAATCGGCATAACCGGTGTAATCCTTTCCAAGTTCGATTCGGACACCAGAGGAGGGGCGGCGCTTTCGCTCAAATCGGTGACCGGCAAGGCGATCAAGTTCATCGGCACATCAGAAAAGCCCGATGGGCTGGAGCCCTTCCATCCCGACAGGATCGCCAGCCGGATCCTGGGCATGGGGGATATTGTCTCGCTGGTAGAAAAGGCTCAGACCGTCTATGACCAGAAGGAAGCCGAGGCGCTGGAAGAGAAGCTTGCCAAGGAGAACTTTAGCTTGGAGGATTACCTAGACCAGCTCCAGAAGATGAAGAAGATGGGTTCGGTGAAATCTATGCTGGACATGATCCCCGGGCTGGCAGGCCAGGTGGACGAGGATAGAATCGACCTGGACGAAATGAAATACGAAGAAGCCATCCTGAGGTCGATGACTAAAAAAGAGCGGCTCAACCATCTGATTATCGGCCCCTCGCGGCGCACACGAATCGCCAGGGGCTCAGGCACCTCGGTCGCCCAGGTGAATCGGCTTTTGAAAAAGTTCGAAAAATCCCGGCTGATGATGAAAAAAATGGTAAAGAACAAGGGCGCCATGGCCAAGTATATGGCCGGCCAGGGGGCTAAGCCCTAGGTTTTACGAAGATTCCTTGGTGTAAAAATCTTGTCGCCGTAGAGCATGAGCACTAAGCCGAGAAGGATGACCGGAACCCCGATCCAGAGAAGAGGAATGGGCTCTTCCCCCAGGATGAGCATACCTAGAAATACCGTTGTCAAGGGATTAACGATCGAATAGCTTACGATACGTATGGATGGTTCATTGGCCAGCAGGTAGTTATAGGCCAGGAAAGCTCCCCCGCCAACGATGGCGAGGTACGCCATGGCCAGCCAACTTTCTATGCTAACGCCAGCGAGGGCGGTCGCAGGCGCTCCGTAGAAAAGCGCCGAACCCGCAAGCGCGAAAAAACCCGAGGAAGGAAGCGGCGAGAATTTCCTTGAGATTAGGACGTCGCTTTAATCGGCCTGTTGCGGCGCTCAGAATAAGGAAACCAAGTCCGGCTATGAAATACCTGAATCCGACCAGATAAAACGCGGGCATGGTCGCTACGGCTATGCGTATTGCTAAATATGTAGAACCCCATACAATATACAGTGTCAGGTACGACATGAGGATGAGGGCTTTACATTTTTTTCTATTTCGGCTAAAGTTCGCCCACTTATTTCGTTTGGAGTCCAATTATGTCCAGAGTATGTGATGTCTGCGGCAAAGGCACAATGTACGGCAACAATGTTTCTCACGCGAAAAACCATAGCAGGAGAACCTGGTTTCCCAACCTCATCTCGATGAGAACCAAGATAGACGGTACTGTGCTGAAGGTGAAAATCTGCGCGAAATGCCTCAAGTCCGGCAAGATCGTCAAGCACGTCTAAGATAGCTTTTTCCACTGGCATGCTGAAGCCGTCGGCGGGTATCGCCGGCGGCTCATTTTTTTGTCGCCTGAACACCATGCGCCTGGATCGCGTTCTGAATTAAGGTCTTTCTAAGTCAGAAAGCCGAGCCAATTTCAAAAGTCTGTTAACTTTTGAAATTGGCTTTGTAGTTTCGTCCATTTTTATGCTAAAAGCATGAAAATGGACGAAACGTACGCACCTTAAAGGTAGCTTTTGCAAAACTCGTCTGACTTTTGCAAAAGCCTCAGCCCATAAAAAAAGGCTGCATCGGAGCTATCCGATGCAGCCTTTTATCGTTTTCCGTTTTGGGCGGATCGCAGGCGCTTTGTCTGCGATCCGCGTCGGCCAGGATGCCTAGCGGCCCCACTTGCCGGAGCGGCCACCCATGGACCCGCGGAAATCGCGCTGGCCCATCATGCCGGACCTGAAGCCAACAGCCTTCTCGTCCAGACCTAAGTCGATGGTCTTGCCACCTACATCAAGGGTGTTGACATGCACAACGAAGCTATTCTCCACATTGGGCAGGGCCCTGGTGTAGCCTTCGATCTTGACCGATGCGCCTTCCTTGAGTCCCTCGACAAAGCCGAAGAACCTGGAAGGGATCATGACGAAATAGGTTTTGTCATCCTTCTTTATGGCAACCCTGGCATCCACCAGTTCGAGCGTTCCTTCGAGACTGATTTCCTCTACGCTCAGATCAGCGGCGGGCAGGGTACCCATGCGTCCGTAGGGGGCTGCCTGAACCTGTCCTCTACCGGGTACGGTACCCCTGGGCTGGTTCCACTGGCCGAAGGGCTGGGCGGCGGCCGCGCCGACCACGATAAATGCGATTGCGATTGCAACTAGAGCTTTTTTCATAGCTGTTCTCCTCTATGGTACTTTCTTCGATCGGTCCGCAACTCCTCAATGCCGAGGCTATCGGACCGTATCGCAATCCGTCTTGCGGATACCATTATTAAAGCAATAGGCATGCCAAAAATATTATTATGGATTTAAAAAATTATAAATATAGATTATAAATAGAAATATTTAAATTAACAAATTTCGGGCTACATCAAGACCTACCGACTATCGTACTTCGGCAATGGAAATACGGAAAAATTTTCCCATCAACGAAGAGTTGGAGAAATTTTTTCCTTGACGAAGGGAAACAGCAGTCGGCAGTAATGTGAAAACAACCTGAAATCGTCCTGCCGCGTTCAAGCTTGTATGGCTATGTGTCGATATAAACCCTGTATATTCATTACAGCAGCAAGGGAGCTTTTATGCCCGTACGGCGATCCTTACTCCTTCTTCCTCTCCTCTTCGTATTCGCGTTTTTGGCAGCTTCGGACACGACCCCGTACAGGCTTTTC
>JAEZSM010000056.1 GCA_023421875.1 Spirochaetota bacterium
GAAAACACGGCCGCCAGGTTAGCGCTGGTGACATAGCGATGGGGCGTATTCACGTCCGCCGGGTGCCACGTTAGCACCGCCGAGGCGTCGCCAAAGCGCCCCGCCTTGACCATCGGAATCCGCCCCAAGGATTCCTCCGCCGGACAACCATAGTACCGCACCCTGGCCGCGACGCCTCGGCGCTCCAGCAGATGCACCAACGCTTCTACCGCCACCAGACTCCCAGCCCCTAAAAGATTATGCCCGCAGGCATGGCCCGGCGCCCCAGCTTCCCGGGGCCGGCGCTCCGCGCTACAAGCCTGGGACATCCCCGGCAGGGCGTCGTACTCGCCCATGAAGCCGATTACCGGAAAAGTGCCGGCCGCAGCCGCCACAGAGTTCCACCCCTGTATCACCTTTTCCGCAACAAAGGAATTTTCCAGCTCTGGAAGCTCCTTTACGGCGAATCCCCGGGAAGCGAGCCGTTCACGATAGAGTGCCGATGACCGCTTTTCCTGAAAGGCCACTTCAGGGTGTTCCCAAATATCCTGGGCGATGGCGTCATATTCGGCTGCCCGCTCATCCACAAAGCGCTGCAGCTCAGCGACTAAAACATCGTCATTTTCGGCGTGATTTTTATTCGCATGTTTATTATTCAGTTTTTGCGTATTCATAGGCTCCTTTTAGCTTACAGTCAGAAAGGCAGTTTAAATACTGTTCTCCATTATCACAATCGACACACGCTTTCGGCTTTATTCATACCGACTAAAGTCTGCATTTCCAGAGTAAAGCGTGCCTTCATACGAAAAATCGATATCACCAGACAGTGTATCCGACGCCTTATCATAATCAAGATCCAGAGTTATCTCATTAGCCGGTTTTTGCTCATCCTTTGCTACGACGATAACTCCGTCGGTTTTTTCTTCTACGGTACCTTCATACACTAAAGATTCACTGCTCTCCATCACGGTTCCATAGAAGTGTGCGGTATAATCCTCCGACACCGCTTTGCCCTTTGCGATGGGATCGGCCCCAAACAAGCCATCCTTAATGTTCATCGTTTGCCCGCCGGTGCTGCTAAGCTCAATATTTTTACCGGCTAGCCAGCTAGAGGTTTCTTGTGGGGTACCACCAAAAAGATACACGAGTAGGTTTAGCAGTTGCTGATCAGTACATCCAACAGAGATAAGCCCTATGCCCATTATAACAGTAAGAAGAAGTGAACGAGACTTTTTCATAACTCCTCCACTTTTAATGCTTGATAGTAACTATAAATAAAATTTTAACGCTGTCAACTAAAAACCGTCGAATCGAGAATTATTATTTAGTTTCGGTTGATTGCTGTTTTTTCGAATCCAGCCATTCCTGAATCTCCCTAATGAAAACCGGGCTAAAGGCCTCGGCTTTGACCTCACCTACCCCATGGACCTGCCTGAATTCGGCTGGGGTTATGGGTGTCTTTGCTGCCATGTCCTTGAGGGTCTTGTCGCTGAAGATGATATACGCGGGCACACCCCGCTCTTCGGCAAGGCTTTTGCGGACCGCCTTCAGCCGCTCGAAGAGCTCCGGGCTGCCTGTATCGGGAGAAGGCGCCTTTGCCTTTGCGGCAATAGCAGCAGCCGCAGCCGCTTTTTTATTCTCGACGCTGACATATTTCACCAAAGAGACGCCCTTTTTGCCCTTGAGCACCGTGCCGGACAGGGCGGTAAGGCTGAGAGTCATCCCGCGGTCATACGCGACAGCAGCGTAGCCTGAGTTTACAAGCTGAGAACCGTACTCCATCCATTCGTTATAGCTGATTTCCCTGCCCACACCGAAAGTTTTCAGCTCCTGCCAGCCCTGCTCGATTATTTCCTGGGCATGGCTGCCCCGAAGTATCAGCACGCATTGGCGCAACGTCGCCTTCTCCTCGGCTCGATACAAAGCCGAAAGGAACTTTTGGGCGATGATCGTTCCATCGAAGGTCTCGGGCGGATTTTCGCAGACATCGCAATAGCCGCAGTCATGATCTAACGTTTCTCCGAAGTAGCTCAGCAGGATGCGCCTTCGGCAGAGCCGAGCCTCGGCGTACTGCTTCATCCGCTCCAGCTTTGCGGCCAGCAGCTCTCTGCGGTCGGGGCTGGCTTCATCCAGGAATTTGAGCTGCTGTACCACATCGGCGTAGCTGTGGAACAGCAGGGTGTCCGCGGGCAGCCCGTCCCGGCCGGCTCGTCCGATTTCCTGGTAAAATCCCTCCAGGTTTTTTGGAAGATTCCAGTGGACAACCCAACGGATATTGGACTTGTCGATCCCCATGCCGAAGGCTATGGTGGCGCACAGAACAGTGATTTCATCCTTAAGGAAGGCATCCTGGATCGAATGGCGCTCCTGGGCAGACAGCCCTGCATGATAGGCCGACGCCCTGTATCCGAGCCGGCAGAGTTTTTCTGCCAAGGCCTCCGTGCCGGCCCGGGAAAGGCAGTACACAATCCCTACCTGGTTTTTGTGACTTCGCAAGAATCCAACAAGTCGCTCAAAACGCTGCTGCCCCGGAAGGACGGCCAAGTGGAGATTTGGCCTATCGAAACTGGATTGGAAAACAGCATCAGGGCTGATGGAAAGCTGCGCCAGAATGTCGCGCCGGATAGCAGGATCGGCAGTAGCGGTCAGGGCGATAAGCGATACGCCAGGCAGCAACTCCCGCAAGCGGCCGAGCTGGGTGTATTCCGGCCTGAAATCATGCCCCCAGAATGAAATGCAGTGAGCCTCGTCCACCGCTATGAGGCTGACGTTCCATACCATTAACTGCTGCAGCGTCGATCCGCTGAACAGCTTTTCGGGGCTTACATAGAGGAGCTTTATTTTGCCTTCGGCAATATCTCTTCGCACCGCGTCAGCTTCTCGGGCTGACTGTGTGCTGTTGAGCAGCGCCGCCGGCACCCCGTTGGCCTTGAGCGCCTCCACCTGGTCACGCTGCAGGGCTACCAGGGGGCTCACCACCAGAGTCAGCCCATTCAGGCACAGGGCAGGTATCTGAAAACAAAGGGACTTCCCTCCGCCTGTCGGCATCAGGACCAGGGCGTCATTCCCTGCAAGGACCTGGGCTATAATCTTTTCTTGCAGCGGGAAAAAGGTATCGTACCCGAATACTCGCTGCAAGACTTCACGGGGTTCGATCATTGAAAGTCATTGTAGCGTAAAAGCGATAAAAAAAGCGCGCCGTTTTAAATAAACGACGCGCCTTCAAAAAGTCGGGCAAGCCAGACTCGAACTGGCGACCCCAAGTCCCCCAGACTTGTACGCTAACCACCTGCGCTATTGCCCGCTGCGGTCTTACGACAGCCCGTTGAAATTAACACAAGGCTCCCCTCTCTGTCAATGAGAACTAGTTACCTATACCCCGTCGACACCCATTGTGAATCATCAACAACAATCTTCGAGGCACTATCATGTGACTCCTGGTTTCCTGTTATCATGTCTGCTTCTTTTTAAAGGCAGCCGAAAATCTCGTCCCCCGGTCGCGGATCGATGCCCGGCCTGGTGAGGGCGAAATCGTACTTTACCGGGTCTTCAGGGGCGTAGAGGGCAAACTGGGCGGTGACCTCCAGGGCATCCTTGAGCCGCACTGGGCCTTTGGCTCGCCGGGGATCCAGAAAGCCCAGCCGGTGGGCGCAGGTAGCGGCCATGTGGGTATCCATCGGCACCACAAGCCGGGCCGGCGACACGGAATCCCAGCCTCCCGGATCGACATCGTCGCGGCGGACCATCCAGCGCAGGAACAAGAAAAGCCGCTTGCAGGCCGAGCCCTGGGCAGGGTCGGGCAAGAGATTTTGCCGGACCCAGGCTGGCGAAATGCTCGAAGCCGATAAAGCCCCCAGGGCTTTCGGTGCTTCAGAAGCGCGGCCGGCGGCCGGGATGCTATATCGACGCAATGCTGTTACAAAAAAAGACAGCGCCTCGGTCAGAGGCCTTTCCGGACGGTCGTCGGCCAAGAACAGCTCCTCCAGGGAGCCCTTCTCGCGTAGCGCGCCCTGGGCGCCCCGCAATAGGCCGATCATGTCCTTAGGAAAGCAGAAACGATACTGGAACTGAGCCCAGGTTTTTTCGATCTCCGATTCGTCCATGTTTACAAGAGTTTCGGCAGGCCGCTTCCCCAGGGGCGCCAAGGCCTGGCCACAGGCTCGAAGTATCAGATCGACAGCGCCGAAGGCGAGGGTGGAGCAGACCAGGGCTGCTATTTCCCGGTCGGCGGCGTCCTCGTAGCGGCGCACCACTGCCAGCGGATCTTTTTCGAGCCTGATGTTGCGCCCACAGACTGCGTATATGGTTTCGAGAAATTCGGCGATTTCGGGACGGTAGCGAGGCTTCACTGCCAAAAAAATATCAGCGCTTGGCGGCGACTTCCGGATTGTTGGGCAGGGAGGTAGCGCCAGCGGGACCTGCGGCTGTGCCCTCGGAATCCGCCGCCGCGCCGACCTTGCCTGACTCGGCCACCGTCGAATCCAGCTGGGACGCGGGAGCGTTCAGCATAGTCTCGAGCGCGCCCAGCTGAGC
>JAEZSM010000091.1 GCA_023421875.1 Spirochaetota bacterium
GGAAGACGAGTTTCTTCAAGGACCTTATCGATCCTGAAGACGCTGTCATCGGCATGTCCATCAACTACAAGACCGGCGCCACCGTGTTGACCCTTGGCTACGTCTATTCCTGGGATCCTACCACCCAGGATTTCGACGTCAGCTCCAGCCTCAGCGCCTCGGTGCGCTTCTAAGCAGAGGAGGCAGGTATGAAAAAAAGACTTATTGTCACCATAGCCCTGATTGCGCTTCTCATCCCGACCCTGGCGGCCCAGACAGGAGGATTAGGCGCTTCGGTCATGGAATGGATGCGAGATCATGTGGGCATGGAGATCGGCTCTGTCATGATAGACGGCACCAGCTACTCCAAGGTCGTGGTTTCACCCGAGGTGAGGATCGGCAGGCTGGAGCTGGGGCTCTACCTACCGGTCATCTATTCCGACGACCTCTTCGATCCCTCCAGCTGGTATAGGCCCAAGGGCAACAATGAATGGGACTTTGGGGGAGCATGCTGGGGCAGCGACAATGTCAAGGCAGCCCTTGACCTGGCCGCCGACCTGATTCTCAAGATCAAGTACCTGGAATACGGAGAGCCGCTGGAGGACAAGTTTTTCGTCAAACTGGGCAATCTCCACGGGCTGACCATCGGCCATGGGCTGATCATGAGGGATTACCGGAACGACAGCGACTTTCCCAGCATACGCCGTGTAGGCGTGAACACGGGCATCGACTTCGGCGGATTCGGCTTTGAAGCGCTGGTCAACGACCTGCCTATTCCGCAAATATACGGTACGCGGCTCTACGTTCGTCCCTTCAAAGCATCCAGACTTGCCATCGGCGTATCGGGCGTGGCCGATGTCGACGCGGCCGCCGAGCTTGAGGGCACGACCTACGACAGCCTGGCCGGCAACTTCAGCTTTCTCGGCGCCGGCCTCGACCTGGACCTGCCGATCATCCAGCGCAGCGCCGCCCTTGGCTTGCGAGCCTTCGCCGACATAGCCGCAACCCTTCCCTATCTAAACAGCGCGGTGACTAATCCCGACACCGGCCTGCCGATCTCCGAAGGCTTCAAGGCAGAGCTGCTCTGGGACGGTGGCCCCCACAACTGGGGCGCCGCAGCGGGCTTTATGGGCAATGTAGCCTTCATCGACTGGAGGCTCGAGTACCGCTACTTCACCGGCCTTTTCAGGCCGGCCTTCTTCGACGCCACCTACGAGCGGACAAGGATGAGCCTGGTACAGGACTACCTGCCCTATCTGGACGGCTCCAAGCAGGCTTCCGACGCGCCGACGGTGATGGGCGTCTACGGAGAGGCGGGATTCTCCCTCTTCAAGGATAAATTAAGCCTCATAGCAGGCTATATGTGGCCCTGGACCCCAGAAGACGGCTTCACAATCAGCGCCGATGCGGACGATGAACTCCGCGCGGGGCTTCTGCTCAAGCGAGGTCTAATACCTGTGGTGGACCTGGCAGGGGCGATCTACTACGACAAACGCGGCATCGTAAACTCTATCCAAAGCGACAGTTTCACCTTCTTCGACGAGAAAACCGCCTTTGCCGGGGAGATCGAGATTCCCATCCCAAATACTCCCAATCTGGCAGTCGGCCTTATCTTCAAGATGGTGGCCGCAAGAGATTCTGCCACCGGTCAAGTGGAATATGTGAACAATGATCCAGCCAAGGGAGTCAAAATGGAGCCCACGGTTACCATAGAGACGCGCTTCAAATTCTGAAGCCTTCCCATTCTAAAGCGCCGAGCAGTGAGGCGCTTTAGGCTTTCAAAAAAGGACACCCGCCGGGTGTCCTTTTTTTTAGTCAAAATAAACGATATTCTCACAGTATGGGCCGAATACGAATTCTTGGATCAGAAACCTACCGACTCATCGCAGCGGGCGAGGTTATAGAGCGGCCGGCATCGGCCTTGCGCGAGCTTTTAGACAATGCCATCGACGCCGGGGCGACGGAAATCCGCGTAGAGATTTCTGGCGGCGGTACGGAACTTCTGCGAGTAAGCGACAATGGCCAGGGGATGTCCAAGGAGGACCTTGAGCTCTCCATTCAGGAGCACGCGACCAGCAAGATTGAGAAGGCAGACGACCTTTTACGGGTAAAAACTTTAGGGTTCCGCGGGGAAGCCCTCGCTTCTATCGCCGCGGTAGCCAGCATCGAGATTCTGAGTAAAACCGAGAGCTCCGATTCGGGCTGGCGCCTGCTTGCTGAACCTGGAGACAGGCCTATACTCGAGGCGAGCCCCGCGCGCAGAGGGACAACGGTCAGCGTGAAAGCCCTGTTCGAGCGCTTCCCTGCCCGGCGCCAATTCCTCAAGCGACCCTCCTCCGAGGCAGCCCAATGCCGTCAGGTATTCGTGGAAAGAGCCCTGGCCCACCCCTTGATCGGCTTTGTCTGGAGTTCCGGCGGCGAGAGCGAACACCTGCATCCATCGAACATCGAGAACCGGGTAGCCTTGCTCTACCGGGAAATCCCTGCCCCGGCGCTGACCGTTTTCAGGGCCGAAGCAGCAGACGCCGCCTTCAGCATTGTCTACGCGGATCCCTCCTATTCCAGGCGTGACAGAAAATTCCTGCAGATCTTCGTCAACCGCCGGAGGGTTCCCGAGTGGGGCCTCTCGGGGTCTTTGGAGTACGCTTTTTCCGAGTATCTGCCTGGAGGCATGAGACCCTGTGCTTTTCTCTTTGTCGAAATAGATCCAGCCTTGGCAGACTTCAACATTCATCCGGCCAAGCGGGAAGTCAGGATAAAAAATGCCGAAGCCCTCAAGTCAGCGATTTATAGTGCCTTCAAAGATCATCTCCGTTCCAGCCTGGGAGCTGGAATCAGGCCGCTGGGCTACGACAGTCAGAAAAATAGCTACGCCGCTTCGCTTCCCGGGTCCGATGCCTGGCAACGACTGGATGGCAAGGCTCTGGACAGGGCTTTCTGGGACAAGCTAGACAGCGAGCGCCGTTCGAAGGGCGCCGACTGGGCTTTCGAAAAAACTTCTGACAAAGGCTCGAGCGAGGGAGTCCACCAGCGCCAAGGGAGCCAGGAAAACCAGGAACCCCTGAGAGAATCCGAGGTGGAAGCAGTGAGCTTGCGCTCAGGCCAGGCTTTCAGGTTTCTCGGCAGGGCTTTTGGTCCCTTTCTGGTCTTCGAAAGCGCTGAGGAGCTGTACATCCTCGACCAACATGCTGCCCAGGAAAGGATCCTCTACGACAGACTCCGCTCGACCAAGGCAAAAAGCCAAGCCCTCCTCGTCCCCTTTATCATGGATATCCAGGATCACGAATTCGAAAACCGCCTTGCCACCTCCTCGGTCGAGCTCGAGAAGATGGGTTTTAGAATAGAAAAAAGCCCGGGCCAGCTGGTGGTCAATGCCGTGCCGGCCATTCTCGGCGAGAAAGGACTTTCTATTCTTGCCGAAAGCCTGGCAGAGGATGCCGGTCCTGCTTCAGGAGCCGGGGAACAATTCAGCGCGATGGCTGCATCTATCGCCTGCAAAGCAGCGATAAAGGATGGGGATTTGCTTGAAGACAGCGCAGCGATTGCCCTCATCGCTCAATCCCTGGCTCTTCCCCTGCCCCGATGTCCCCATGGAAGGCCAATCTGGCTTAAACTGGACAGAAAAACCCTCGATCGTTTGATTGGGCGGGAGTCCTGAAAAGCGCGTGGCCGAAATCGAGGAAAAGGACTACTCGCCAAAGTTTCTTATAGTATAATGATGCTAGATCGAAGCCTTGTTCATCCTATCGACAATACCAACAATCTTGGTCGCACTATAAAAAAACTAGATAATTTCTGGTAACTTTCAGGATTCTGCATTATTATTATTAGTGCAGGACGACAGCAGATTGCTCTTCATGCACCTCCTTTTGCGTTGGCCGCCGGGTATTCCTCCTTACTCGGCGGTCTTTTTTATGCCCGAATCCTAAAGTCGCAACGGCCATTAATTGACACGATGGGGAACTACCATATATTGTATCCCGTCTTTTAAGGAGAATGCCATGGCACAGGTATCAAAAAACGCGCGAACCTCCAGCAGCACCCAGCGCTTCTACTGCCCCTGCGGCGGAGAAGTAAAGATGAAAACCGTATTCGAGAACGGAAAAGTGAAGAATACGGCCGAATGTGAAAAGTGCAAGAGGATTGAGCGAAAACCCAGCGATTTCAATTGAAAAACGCCCACCTAGGCTCCCGGAAAGCAGCGCTTCGGGAGCCTAAACCTTTTAGTCCCTTTAACCTTTAAAAGCGTCTACGCCTTCCTCTGTTCTTCCAAAGCGACTTCGATAATCTCCCTCGATTTCTCCAGGGCTTCCAACGCCTCTCTTTTCGAGTGCGGCGCCGGCAACAGTGCCAGATAGCTGGCCGTGAATGGGGAGTTGCCGAAGTTGAACAAAAAATCCCTGAGGTTCGCTATCTTCCAGCCGCCCTCCATGGCAGCAACCAGAATGGGAACCGGTTCGACTTCGAGTATCTTCCTGTATCCTGCTGAATGAAAGCGTCCCAGCGCACCTGTCCTCGATCGAGTGCCTTCGGGAAAAATCACCGGGATAGTGCCTTCCCTGCGGCAGCGCTTAGCCATCCGAGTTACCGCACGCATGGCTTCTAGGGCGTCACCCTTGCGCCGTACTAGGCTGTGACCGGAAACTCGCAGGATGAGGGATATGAGGGGTATGCCGTAACCGAGTTCTTTTTTCGCCACAAACCTGGCCTTAGCCCAATCAGGCAGTGTGCGCATTATGACGACGATATCCAAAAGGCTCTGATGGTTGGATACAACGATAAATCGTTTTGGGAGCGCTCGATTCAATTTATTGACTACCTTCGGCTTGAACCCGCCGTAAAAGCTCAGGGTTGAGAAGATAGTCTGTATAGCCTTGTCTTCATAATACTGGGTGATTTTCATCGCGCTGCGCCAGGGAAGGGCCGCTATAGCCACTAAAAGCAGGATTTCCCAAACGGTAAAAGCCGTCAGCAGTATTAAAAGTATGACTATGGTCACGGCGGTACTCTCTCGGTAAGCGCTAATTCTTTATCCTATTTAATCAGATACCCGGGCTGGAGTCAATTACAGTCTTGACATTCACCGCCGCTCTCTGTTAGCTTTCCTCGTCGAATTGTCAGACTGTTCCGGTTCATCGCGAATCGACTATCAATCCGGGAGGATTCCCTTTGAGCACAAAGAATCTATCAGCCGAAAAAAGAATGCGGCAGGATGAAAAACGCCGCATCAGGAACAAGAGTGTTAAGTCCGCCATACGGTCAGCGGCCAAGAAGGTCGTGGCAGCCTCCGAGAAAAAGGATGCCCAGACGGCCAAAGAAGCGCTTCTCGATATGATAAAGCGTATCGACACCGCCGCCGGAAAAGGCATTGTCAAGAAAAACACCGCGGCACGCAAGAAGTCCCGCATGCAGAAGCTCGTCAACAGGCTTGAAGCCTAACGAATAGACTCCGGCTTCAAAGCCGCAGAGCTTCGACGCGGCCGCAGATCCATATCGGTCAGCGTCAAGCATCGCTAAAATCAAGATTAAATGAGGAGAAGCTATATGGCAGAGAAGCTTACAAAGGCCGAATTGATCGACGCGCTGTATGGAAAACTCTCCCCTTCGAGCAAGACAACCAGGAAGGAGATACACGAGCTGATCGATGGTCTTTTTGCCGAAATCAAGACCGCAATTTTAAACGGCAAGACCGTTGAGCTCCGTGGATTCGGCACCTTCGAGGTCAAGTTGCGAAAGGGAAGAACGAGAGCGAGAAACCCTAAGACCGGCGAGATAGTATCGGTTCAGGATCACGGCGTCGCCGGATTCCGCCCGGGCAGGGAACTCAAAAAATCGGCGTGGGATATGGATCCATCTCTCATAACGAAGACCTTCAAGAAAAACTAGCACAATCCTATGATGCGGGAGCCGGACGCCTCGGCGAGGCAGGGCTCCCGTTTTTTCCAGCATATCGATAATTGACTTTATGTCCTCCCTATGAAACTATCTGTGCCGTGGCCCGACGACCAGCGAAAAAACCTCTTATTCACTCCACGGAACTGAGCCCCTCTATTTCCATGTCCGGCGAGCTCGATACCGAAGGAAGCCTACTGGTAAAGGGAAAATACTCCGGAATCATCCGTTGCTCCTCCCATGTATCGATCGACAGAAGCGCCTGGGTGGAATCCTGCTCGCTTACCGCCGCATCTGTATCGGTGGCCGGGCGTTTTTCGGGGGCAGTCGAGGCCTCAAGCACGGTGGACTTTCAGGACCGTTCCAGGGTCAGCGCATCGGTTAAGTGCCAGTCCCTGAGAGTATCCCCCTCTTGCCGCTTCGAAGGACACATATCGATGCCCGATCTCGATCTTCAGGATCTGCGGGTGGACAAGTCTTGCTCGATCGTTGATCGGGCAAGCGGCGATTGACATATCGGCACAGCGGTACTATAGTTATGCCTACGGCCCGATGGCCGGCTATCCGTAACAGTGATATCGCAAGGCGCCCTTGACGGTGCCGGTCTTTCCGATGTCGGAATTCGCCGTACGAATGAATCAACAGACAATACCTGAAACGTTAGATATAAGGGCGATCGTGTAGACGCCCGAATTCCGTAGAGAGACGGAGCATTGGATGGCATTAATCCGAAAAACAAAACGAGAAGAACCCAGCAAGAAGGACCTAATGGAAGAAACTTCTACAGAAGCGCCAACCCAGACGACGCAGCAGGAAAAACAAAAAACCTCAAATCCCGCCAGAGACAACTCATCAGGGAATGCCCAGGCCTCGAGGGCAGTTAAACGCATAAAGCTCAAAAAGCGATCGAACCGACAAATCTCCTCCCAGGCTGAGGAGGAGAGCCAGCCTTCCCTCATGGACAGCGAATCTTTTTTCCCAGCAAAGGCTGCCGAGCAGGAACAGGAACAGGGCTCTAGCCCCCAACGCGCCGCTATCGACATCTTGGCCGCCGCAGCCCTAGAGCGGGAGGTAAGGAACGGCCTAGTGCGCCGCCAGGAGTCTTACGACAAGGCTAGTTCCGAGCGGAACCACGAGAACGTCAAGCAGGAATCGGGCGATTCCCGGGCCAGGCTCCTCATCAACGACCTGTCCAAGATGGGCATCAAGGAACTCAGGGAACTGGGCGAAAAGTACGGGATCAACCACGAAGAGCTGATAGCCCTGCGCAAGCAGGAACTCATCTTCTATACATTGAAATCCCATACCGAAAAGGGCGGTATCATCTACGCCTATGGGTCTCTGGAAATTCTGCCGGATGGCTACGGATTTCTGCGATCCCCCCAGAATTCCTATCTCTCGGGCACCGACGATATCTATATCTCCCCCTCCCAGATACGGCTTTTCAACCTCAAGACCGGCGACACTGTCTACGGCCAGATCCGGAGCCCCAAAGAAGGCGAGCGATTCTTCGCCATGCTGCGCATCGAGCTGGTCAACTACGACGAGCCCGCGGTAGCTCAGAACCGCATACCCTTCGAGAATCTCACGCCCCTCTACCCCAACAAGAAGCTGGATCTCGAAACCAGCACCGAGGAACTCTCCACCAGGATCATCAATCTCTTCTGTCCCATCGGCAAGGGACAAAGAGCTCTCATCGTATCGCCCCCCAAGACGGGCAAGACGATACTCCTGCAGAAAATCGCCAACGCTATAACCACGAATCATCCCGAGGTCTACCTCATCGTCCTTCTCATAGACGAGCGGCCCGAGGAAGTCACCGACATGGAGCGTTCGGTCCAGGCGGAGGTCATATCCTCCACCTTCGACGAGCAGGCCACCAGGCACGTGCAGGTGGCTGAGATGGTGCTGGAGAAGGCTAAGCGACTGGTAGAGCACGGCCGGGACGTGGTCATCCTTTTGGACTCGATAACCAGACTGGCTAGGGCCTACAACCAGACCGTGCCTACCTCGGGCAAGATCCTCTCCGGCGGCGTGGACTCCAATGCCCTCCACAAGCCCAAGCGCTTCTTTGGCGCGGCGCGCAACATCGAGCAGGGAGGCAGCCTCACCATCATCGCCACCGCCCTCATCGACACCGGTTCCAGAATGGATGAAGTCATATTCGAAGAATTCAAGGGCACGGGCAATATGGAGATCAACCTGGACAGGCGCCTCTCGGACAAGCGCCTCTTCCCTGCCATCAATATCAAGAAATCGGGCACCAGAAAGGAAGAGATTCTCCTCACCGACGAGGAACTCCAAAAAATCTGGGTCTTGCGCAGGGTCATCAACCCAATGGACGACTCGGACATAATCGAGCTTTTAATAGACAGGATGGGCAAGACCAAGAACAACGAAGCCTTCCTCAAGTCCATGAGCGGTCCGGCCTATTCGGGATCCGACTGACCGCGCTTGGGCCGACCTTGCAGGATCACGATCCGCCGTGCCGGGCTTTCTTTATTGCCCGGACGGATAGACGCGGTCGAAGAATTGTTGTATATTCACCCGGCGAGGCTTTTGCAAAAGTCAGACGAGTTTTGCAAAAGCTACCTTGAAGTTGTGTACGTTTCGTCCATTTTCATGCTTTTAGCATAAAAATGGACGAAACTACAAAGTCAATTTCAAAAGTTAATAGACTTTTAAAATTGGCTCAGCTTATAAAGAAACCGTCATTTGGCCGGTTTTCAGGCATTGTTTTCAGTACGACGCAGTGGAGGAAGATTATGAAACAGGGAATTCATCCCAGATACGAGCACTCGACCATCACCTGCGCCTGCGGCAATGTTATCGAGACCCGTTCGACGGTAAAGAACTTACAGGTTGAAATCTGTTCGGCCTGCCACCCCTTCTTTACCGGCAAGCAGAAGCTCGTAGACACCGCGGGACGCATTGAGCGCTTTAACCGCAAGTATGGCATCAAGCCAACGGAAACCAAATAATTCCGATACTTGGCGCAATAAAAGGGGCTGTCCAATACGTTGGACGGTCCTTTTTTTTACTTCTTTAGCTAATACCTCTGATGCTTAAAGCTTTCAAAGGCCAAGGAGATTCAAACCACAGATTCAGCCTTAGTCAGTTAAAACAGATTCCCTTGGGCAGTGAACGTGAGATCCTCGGCAGCTCTCAGCAGCCTCATATGCGGATGCCTCTCAACCTCTCCCAAGAGACTTTCTGAAACTAAGATTTCTCCTAAACTCAGTGTGTTTCTGATTCTGACCATCCTGACCTTGCCCATATCCACCAGGCCGGCTACCTTTACGCAAGCTTGCATCACCAATGTATCATTGGCCAATGTCATGGGTATTTTAACCCCACCGGTAAGGGTCGCGGTGAGGGTATTGGGATAGGTCTGCTCAAAATCGAATTTATCCCTGGCTCTCTGCGGTATGAAATCAGCCATGCCCAGTCCGTTACCATTGCCCTTGGACTTTTCGCTTATATCGAGAATGCCTACCCTATTTATCTTTGGTCCCCCGGAAATACAGGGCGAGTGGTAACGTCCGACAATATTGGTATCGAAGCCTGAACCCGAGATGTCCTTTCCTATTTCGTCGATTATCAGCACATCCAAGGTATCAAAATAAATGCGGGAACAGAGCTTCCTTGCATCCTCCAGCAATTCGGGCTCTCTTTCGCTGATTTCATCGCCTCTCATGCAGTGGATTTGGGCAGTCTCGTGGTAGGCATTCTCAATAATGCCGACCCCGCAGAGAATATTGACCTTCGAAATAGTCGTACATCCAATGTCGGGAATATGGGCGGCCATTGTTTCAAACCCCAGGCGATGACAGAAATCAGCTCCTACCTGCTTGCCCAGACCGATGGTGATCATCTTCATAAGTCCGCTTTCATAGGGACCGCGGAAACAGACATGGGGCTTTATTCTATTGACGACTACGATACCATCGGCCTTTGCTGCGTTGGCGTCCAGGTACACGGGAAGCCCCAGAGGGGATACTCCCAACTGCACAGCTTCCATGGTCGCCCGGATTTCGGCGCCCACCTTATCTTGACTGATTCCCAAGCCTTCCAGCATGGCCTTCTGCCCTTCGGCTGTCGCAGCGGCGTGACTTCCCATGGCCGGCACGATAAAAGGCTTAGCCTTCTGAGCTTTCAGTTCATCGACGATAGTCCGCACGATTACCGGAAGATTGCTTATGCCTCTGGAACCTACGGCAATGGCGATTTCCGAGCCTGGCTTTACAGCCTTGAAATATTCACCAGTCTTGATTTTTGCTCGTAGCGCGCCCTCGATATTCTCAAGCCGCGGACGAGGGAATTCCAGGGCGACGAGAGCCATTTTAGGCAGTGGAATTCCCTCCAGGAGCCGGTTGATGACATCCACGGATCAGGCCTTTCCTTCCAGGTTGAAATACGAAACCGCATTGTTATAGCAAATGTCCTGCACTATAGATCCTATATGCTTGTAGTCCCTGGGCAGTTCGCCTTCTTCGATCCATTTGCCTAAGAGGTTGCACATGATCCTCCGGAAATACTCATGCCGAATGAAGGAGAATACGCTTCTGGAATCGGTGAGCATGCCGATAAACAGCGAGAGCATGCCCATGTTGGCCAAGGAGATCATGTGACGCTCCATGCCATCTTTCTGATCGTTGAACCACCAGGCGGCTCCAAACTGCATTTTCCCGCGTATGGGCTGATCCTGGAAGTTGCCTGCCATCGTGGCAAGGATATCGTTATGGTTCTGGTTCAGGGAGAACAGCACGGTTTTGGGAAGTTCATCGGATCTGTCTAGAATATCCAAAAACCTCGCCAGGGGAACGGAAATCGTCTGGTCGCCTATAGAATTGAATCCCGATTCTGGCCCGTGAATCTTGAACTTCCTGGTGTTGTTGTTCCGCTGGGCGCACATGTGGAGCTGCATCACCCAACCCCTTCGCTTGTTCATCCTGCCCACTTCGGCGAGCACCGCTGTCTTGAAGCGGAGGATGTCCAAATCGCTCAGCTTTTCTCCGCCAAGAAGCGTGGAGAAAATCTTTTCCAAATCATCCTTGGAGCATTCTTCTGCAAAGGGGAAAACCAAGGCATGGTCGGTAGCCCTGGCTCCCTGTTCGTGGAAAAAGGCATGCCGCAGATCCAGCGCATGGATAAAGCTTTCGAAGGAATTTATCGCGACTCCCGATGCTTTTTCCAGCTTCTGCCGGTAAGCATTCCAGTCGGCGGGAATCGCCACATCCATGG
>JAEZSM010000147.1 GCA_023421875.1 Spirochaetota bacterium
CGGGGGACGCCGCGGCGCGGCGGACGCGCCGCTTCCGCCGCGCCGCAGAAGAGGCAGCCCGCTTCATCGATTACCTCGAGGACATCGATAAGGGGAATGCCGTTGTGGTAGCCCGAATCAAGGTCCGGGGTAGCTGGTATGGCGGGAAGGACTTCTCCCTCGGCCGAGATTGTCTGGACGGGGATGCCCAGGTTCGAGTGGCCGATATAGGCCTTTTCTATGGTGTCTATAAAGGAGACCGCCGTTCGGGCGCAGCGGAGTCGTACCGCATCGTCGCCGGCGGCGAGGTAGAGTTCGGCAAAGCTACGGGCCGCTTCGAAGCTGGACCACCATGGGCACGTTGAATCAATGGGGCTGCCGTCTTCGGCGTCGATGCTGCGATAGATGCCGCCGTGGGGAGCACTGCCGGCAGCGGCGCAGGCCCAGGCGATTCGGCGCAGCAGCTCGAGAGCGGAGGATGCTCCGAAGGGCCTGCGGGCGCGCCTATAGAGCTGAAGGCTGAGGCCGACGAATTCGATTGCGTGGCCAGGGTTGGTCCTTACGCGCCCGCCTTCCACGAGGGGCCTGCCCTGTCTGTCCAATGCTTCAACCAGGACAGGCTCGCCCGCCCTGTTCCTATGCAGAAAATCCGAAAGCACGCTGTTCACCAAGGCATCAGCCCGTCCGAGATCCTCCTTTTGGCCCCAGTGGCTATAAAGAAGCTCACAGGCTCCCAGGGCTATCATCTGGCCCTCGTAGCCCCGCCTAGGCACAGGTCGGCGGACCTGCCCGTCGGGATCGAAGAGGACCTGATCGTTGCGGCATCTGCCCTGGACAGCCTCATCCACAGCATGGCGAAGGAGCAGGCCGATGCGTTCCAGGTCGGTGCTCTTTCCTCGGGAAAGAGCATAGGCAAAAAGTCCCCTTAGCGCAAAGAGATGCGTCAATGTAGCGGAATTGTCATTCCCATCATCCACCAGCGACCGGCCCTCCGAATCCATGATGAAATAAAAACGGGGGCGCTTTGCATGAAACGGAAGACAGACCGCAAAGAGCTTTGTATAGAGGGCTTCGCCCATGGCCTTGAGAGCACTGGGAGGTGGTAGCCCGGGTGGTGATTTCCGCTCTATCCATCCGATATGGGCTGCCAGGGATTCTAGAGCCCTTCCCTGGATCCAGCCATAGATCCTGTCTTTACGGTAAAACTCGAGAGCGTGGTTGCGTTCCTGCCCGTTTCTCGGATCAATCTTCATGTCGATCCAGCCCGACCCGGCGTCGGCCCGGAAGCGTTCCAGCGTTTTTACCATGGTGGGAGCGCAAATGTTCGGTATTCTTGCGGCGAGGCTTGCGAGGTCTAACTTGGCCTGCCATTGTTCAGGCAGTACTAAAGGGAAGGATACTTCGATCACACCCCACCTCGTGGCAAGGCCGGCCTTGTCTACACCGTGCCGACCCTGAAGGATTTTTTAAAGTGATTACGCCTGAACCGCTCTATCCACACGACAATCGTGGCTACTGCCAGTCTAGGCACGATAAGCCAGAAAAGTCCAATGCCAATTCCCGAGTAGAGGATACTATCCTCCAGAAGCGAATGTGAGATAGCCGCGTGGTGATTGAACAGGTCGCCCTCCTGCTTTTTTAATCCACCCCTGTCGTACTCCGACTTGATGATGCCCGCGCCATAGGCATAGCCAACGATGTTGATGACGATCCACAGAAAACTAGCCTTTTCCGGCAGTCCGAACACTTTCATAAAAGGCGCCATTACCTTGGAGAGAAAGTCGATAAGCTTGAATTCTTCAAGAAGACTCTGGACAATCATGATGATCAGCACGAAGAGGCTTACTTTTACCACCGAATTGAGGCTGGATAAGCCCCAGTTGCCAAGCATGGATAGAAAGCTGCTTTCGCCGGTAGTCAAACCGGTTGAAAAGGCCGTTTCCCTCAGGGACCCCGGCAAGACAAGGTTCATACCCATGGCTATTACAATGGCCATGCCGATCCGGAGCGCTGCCATTTTCAGTGCCGAGGAGCCGGCTGACTTCATCACCGAGGTTTCTACGATAAGATTATGGGCTGTCAACGACATGAGGGCGAGTATTGTCGCTTCCCGCATGGTGAGGGACAGACTTCCCATGACGGCTATCGCCGAGTAGTTATTGAGCAGTACGGCGGAAATGAAGACCAAGGCCGCCTCGCCGGGCAAGCCGATGAGTTTCATCAGGGGTTCCAGAAAACGGGCGATATGGCCTAAAAGTCCGCTCCAGCCCAGAAGAGCGACCACCAGGCTTGTGGGTACCATTATTCTGAGGAGAAACCAGATGGTTTTAAGGGATTTCCTGGCACCCCTCACGGCAGCGCCGCCTATCCTCGCCGCAGGATTCTTATCCATTCAACCTTCCCTAGGTCATTAAGCCCGATTATGGTAGCACAAGCCGGCTGAAAGGGAACAGGGGGATGCGGTAATTGCGCTCAGCGACGAAGCGCGGCGAGTCCGTTCATGAATCCGGCGAATTCGGCGTCTTCGAGCAGCGCTTCAAGCCTGGGCTTCATCCTATAGCGCCAGTTGGACCCACCAGTGGTGCCGGGCACATTGATTCTTTCTTTTGCGGGATTCGCTTCCCGGAAGCGTTCATGGGCCGCCAAAAGATCCTGCAGAGGATGTACAAGAATTCTCGAGTTGACCGCCGAAAAACCCCGAAGAAGCGCATAGGCATCTTCGGCTGAGAGTGAAGGAGGTGCCGGATTTGCTGCGGTTTTCGGGCCCAGCATATCCCAGAGAGCTTGGCGGTCGGCCTCCTCTTCCCACCATTGCCGGAGGTTGCTCGAATCGTGGACCGAAATGCAGGCGACTGAGTCTTCGGGATATTCGGCCAAGGCTATGTAGGGAGCTCCTTCTTTGTCCCAGGCTCTGTGCCAGCGGAGGACCCGCAGGCCGGGGATGCCCAACCTTGAGAGAACGGCGGGCACACAGGGAGGTACGGCTCCGAGATCTTCGGCGCATGCTTGCATCTGTACGCTGTCGATGAGGTTTTTGAGGATTTTAGCGCCATTCCGTTCCCATAAGGCCATGGACTCGGATCGTCTCAACAGGAGCAATCCTTCCAGTTTCTGCCGCTCTTCCTCACCCAGGCTCTTCCAGGCCTTTGTAGTCCTGAATTCCCAGGCAGGGACATAGTGCCCTGACGAGATTTCCAAGAGCGTCCTGTCTCTCCATGCGGCCAGGAGTCTTTCGCTGCAACGATCTGCGGCTTTTTGGAATACAGCGGAGGCATTTTGGCCGGCAGCGGATCCCTGCAGAATCGCTCGTACCGAAGAGACGATATCCTTGCCCCCCCTGACCTGGGGAGAAAAGAGGAAGAGCGGTTCATTATCGATACGCTGGAATAGTGTTTCACTAATCTTATTGGCGAGTTCGGAAGGCAGGCCTTCGAAGGCCTCGGCAAAGAAAGATTCGGATACATGGGGCTTCGACAGCCATCGGATGCGTCCCGTATCGAAACCGAGGGCATCGAGCTCGTGATAGAGAATAGGGTACTCGGGCCTGAAATGACCAAGGAATCCGTCGGCTTCATGCGCGTCCACCGCCCAAATCCTAAAAAATCCCAATACGTGGTCGATTCTGAAAAGCGAATAGAATTGATCAGCCGAGCGCAGACGCTCCTTCCAGAAAGAATAGTCTTGTTTTTCAAGCAGGTCCCAGCGATAGAGCGGGAAGCCCCAGTTCTGCCCCAGTTGGGAATACATGTCGGGGGGAGCTCCCGCGATATACTCCAGGTCGAAAAGCTGCCGGCTTTGCCAGACTTCCGCCGAATCCATATTGAGCAGAATGGGAATATCGCCCATCACATCGACACCGAGGCCGGCCGCTTCCCGGCAGGCTTTGGAAAACTGTTCTTCCGCCCGCATTTGGATCCATGCATGAAAGCGTAGGGATCGAGCGAACGCTGGATCGTTCCAAAGTCTTTGAATGGCAGCCTCATCGGGATTCTGATTTTCGCTCCACTCCCACCAGGGCTTGCGCGAATTGCGGCGCTTTAATTCCACAAAACAGGTATAGGCTTTTGACCAGGTCCTAGAATCTACCCAGCGATCAAGCTCTCCGTGAATTTCCCGCGCCCGCTGGGAGGAAAAGAGAAAATTCCACAAAGATTCCAGAATGGAAAGCTTTTCTTCAAGTATTCGTTCGTAGGGCACGCCGCCTTCCTGCTCAGCCCACTGGGTAGCGTTGCAGACAAGGGCTTCGGCGCGTTCCACAGTTCGGCTGATGATATCGCGCAACGCTGGTTCGCTGTCGTCGATGAATGCTGTTGGGCTCGCCGGTTTTTTGCCCGAGATACCGTCTTTAACGGCGGCAGTGTTGAGTTCGGGAAGTTCGGTGATGCGAAGATATATCGGATTGAGGGCGAAGGCCGATAGGGCGCTGTAGGGCGATGTTTCAAACCCCGTGTCGTTGACCGGCAGTATCTGGAGCAGATTCATGCCCCACGATTGAGCCAGCGCGGCCATGCGCAGGATATCGGGAAACTCCCCGCACGCTGCTTCTGCTGTATTGAGCGATAAAAGGGGTAGCGCGAAACCGGTCGAACGCATGCCAGTATTGATTTGCTTCATATCAACTCCAGAGGATCTTTATGGCTGCGCGAAGGCTGGGCGCCTGCAGCCAGTCTTTTTTTGTGCCCTGCTCCACCGGTCCCAGCGTCCGGGAAAATCCCAATACTTTTGCGGCCTTGGCCCGTTTTGCCATCTGCCGCACCGGTCTGAGTTCGCCGGCGAGGGAAAGCTCGCCCGAGAGGGCTGACTCCTTGGGGATGCTCTGATTAGTCCTGGCCGAGTAAAGAGCGGCGGCCAACGCAAGGTCAATGCCCGGTTCCGTAAGGCGGAGTCCACCGGCTACGTTGATATAGAGGTCCTGATCGGAGAGTTTTATACCTGTCTGCTTTTCCAGGACCGCTGCGATGCGCGCCACCCGGGAGGCGTCCACTCTGTCGGAATATACCCTTGTGAGTCCTGCTTTTGCCGGCACCGTAAGTGCCTGGATTTCTACCAGTAGAATGCGGGAGCCTTCGTGTACCATGGCGATGGCGACGCCGGGCGGCAGCTCGCCGTCGCGGCGCACAAGAAGAATTCCCGTGGGATCGGTTATTTCTTCCAAGCCCTTCGGCCCCATTTTGTAGAGGCCCAGCTCGTCGGTGGAACCGTAGCGATTTTTTGTTGCCCTGAGCGCGCGTAAATCCCCTTCGGCCTGCTCGAAGGCGAGAACTGCGTCCACGATATGCTCCGCTGCTTTAGGTCCGGCGATGAATCCGTCTTTTGTCACATGGGCGACAAAGATGATTATCGCATCGTGATTCTTGGCCCACTCGGTTAGTTCAAGGGTGCAGTATTTTATTTGGTTGGCCGATCCTGGAACGACGCCGGCGTCGGGGGAATAGACGGTCTGAATGGAGTCGATCACCACGAGAATGGGGCGTACCGCATCCATGGCGGATATGATTTTATCCAGCTCGGAAGTGCAGAGCACTTCCAGTCCATCTTTCAGCGCGCTCAGTCTATCGGCTCTCATGCGTATCTGGGCAGGCGATTCTTCGCCTGATATATAAAGAAGTCTGCCCGCAGATTGCAGGCTCGCACAGATCTGCAGCAGAAGGGTACTTTTTCCGATGCCCGGCTCTCCGCCGAGCAGTACGGCAGAACCGCGCATGAAGCCGCCGCCCAAGACTCTATCCAGTTCTTCGTTACCCGAACGTATGCGGGTGCCGGATAAAGGATCTATGGACTTGATGGGGAGCGAATAACTTTCGCCTTTTATTTCCGGCCTTTTAGTGCGAGCGGATTGTGCCTGCTCGAGAAGGGTGTTCCATTGTCCGCACTCCGGACAGCGCCCGAGCCATTTAGGTTCTGAATGACCGCAGTTGGAACATCGGTATAGCGTGGCGGGTTTCTTCATACTATAGCTATCGTATCCGAGCGACCGTTTCGCTTCAATGGATCGCAATAAAAAATGAATTCTAAATATTCTCTTGTCACATCATGGTTTTCTGCATTATGATACAGTAACGGAGGTTTCCACGTGGATAAAAAAGCTATCACATCGATGAAGAAGCTTGTGAGAAACGGACGCGACCTAGCCGAAATTATCACTAAATATCTTTCTGTGCTCGAAGCGGCTATCGCGACTGAATCTCCCGAGGCTCCTGCCAAAAAGACTGCTTTAGCAAAAAAGGCTGCTGTAAAAGCGCCCGCTAAAAAGCCTGCTAAAAAAGGGGCTGAAAAAAAGGAAAGTCCTGTAAAGGCAAAGGCAGCAAAAAAAGCGGTTGCGCCGAAGGCGGAGGGTGCAAAAAAGGTCGCGAAAAAAACCGTAGCGGAAAAGAAAGTCGCCGTAAAAAAGCCTGTTGCAAAGAAGGCGGTTGAAAAAAAACCCGCGGTAAAAAAAGTTGCTGCAGCCAAGGCCCCAAAAAAATCTTTAGCGAAGGCTAAAGTGCCAGTCGAGAAACTTGTGCCTGAAAAACCGGCCCTTGATGCAGCAGTCACTGTCCAGGCGCAGAATTCCGCGGTCCAAGAAAAGCCCAAGGCTGTCAGGCGCGGCAGGCCACCCAAAAAGGCAAAGTAAAAGAGCTTTTTGGAATAATAATCCCAGAGTATCACGGATCGAGATGGCGTTGTGCGCTTTCGAGATCTTGAAGGTCGGACGCCATGCGTGATAAAAGTGCTGCCGGTTCAAAGCGCGGATACCGCGCGGTTTTAAAGCCCAGGGAAGAGCTTCGCATCAGGCGGGGCCATCCCTGGGTGTACGATAATGAAATATCGCATATTGAAGGAGATCCTCCCACCGGAGCCGAAACCGCGCTCTTTGACAGTAGAGGGTCTTTTTTAGGCAAGGGTTTTTTCAATCCTAATTCAAAAATCAGGCTCAGGCTCTATTCTCGCGGCGAGGAAAAGGCCGACAAGGCTTTTTTCTTAAAGTCGTTCAATGAAGCACTCGACTGGCGGAGGCGTTTTTTCGACGAAAAAAAAGAATGCCAGCGGCTCGTGTTCGGCGAGGCTGACAATCTGCCAGGCTTGATCGTCGATCTTTTTGTCGGCAGAGCCGATACTGGAGAGACAGAACCTGGACCTGCTGGCCGATGGCTGTCATGTCAATTCTTAAGCCTGGGGGTCGAACAGCGTAAGACAGAAATCGTGCAATCCCTGGTGGAGTCATTCGCTCCGGACGGGATTGTTGAGCGTTCCGAAGCTCCCGTGCGGTCGCTGGAAGGCCTCGAGGCATCCTCAGGGCTGCTCTACGGAACGGTGCCCGCGAATGTCCTTATAAACGAAGGCGCAGCGCTTTTCTCGGTAGATCTCTCGGAGGGCCAGAAAACAGGCTGGTTCTTGGATCAGCGTGCGAATCGCGCCGCGGCGGCCAGGTTCGCCAATAAAGCCGCGGTTTTGGACGTGTTCTGCAACCAGGGAGGGTTCGGGATCCTGGCCGCGATGGGCGGCGCAGCCCGGGTTACTGCGGTGGATTCTTCCCGCGGGGCATTGGCCGCCGCGGCGCGCAACGCGGCCCTCAACGGAGTGGAATCGCGGTACGCCACTGTCGAGGCCAATGCCTTCGACTACCTGAGGACTCTCGAAAAAGAAAAAGCCCGATTCGACCTGATCATCCTCGATCCGCCGGCCTTCGCAAAAAGTCGTTCCAGTGTAGAGCAGGCCTATAAGGGGTATAAAGAAATTAATCTCCGGGCTATGCGCCTTTTGAACCGCAAAGGAATTCTCGTGAGTTGTTCCTGCTCATACTGGTTCGACGAGCAGCGTTTCGAGTCTATGATCGAAGACGCGGCCTTTGACTGCGGTAGGAAGATCCGCCTCATCGAAGCTCGAACCCAGGACTTGGATCACCCGATTGTTGCAGGATACGGAGAATCAAAGTATCTCAAGTGCAGAATTATGGAATTGCGCTGACCTTACAATTTAGGCTCGTCTGCGTCAACGTTATGCGATTTAATCTAACATTAAAAAAGACCGCCTCTAACATGGCGGCCTTTTTTATTATCCCGTAGACCTTACAGCACCAGGGTTTTACTCACTTCCTCGAGGTAGACGCCGAAAAGGCGCGAAAGCTGGGATGCCTCGCTATAAGAGCTGCCTGCCTTGGCATTGAAAAATTCTATGAAGGCTTTCATCTCTTCGGGCTTGTTCGAATAGAGCACGGAAGAAAAAGCCGCTCTATAGAGACCTTTTTCCGCCAACTCCATGGTCGAGAGCCTGCCGAATTC
>JAEZSM010000151.1 GCA_023421875.1 Spirochaetota bacterium
GTATCGGACTTCGGTTCCCTGGTGGGCACCGACGGCAACGCCAAGATGTCCAAGAGTCTGAACAACGCTATCTTCCTCTCGGACGACGAGAAGACCGTAACCAAAAGGGTCATGTCCATGTACACCGACCCTAAGCGAGTCTCCGCCGACATCCCCGGCACGGTGGAGGGCAACCCTGTATTCCAGTACCACGATGCCTTTAACCCCGACAAAGCCCTGGTGGAGGATCTTAAAGCCCGCTACAGGGCAGGCAAGGTCGGCGACGTGGAAGTCAAGGAAAAGCTGGCTAAGGCTCTCAATGCCTTCCTCGACCCCCTGCGGGAGCGGCGGGCACATTATGAATCCAAGTCGGGCCTGGCCGATGAGGTTGTCTACGACGGCACGCTGAAGATGCGGGATGAGGCCAGAAGGACACTTTCCCTTGCAAAGAAGGCCATGGGCATGTCGTCGGTGTGGAACAGAATTTTAAGGAAGGCCGAGGAACTCAAGAAGAAATCCGCCGGCGCCTGAGCGCTCGAAAGCATCCGTCGCGCCAACATATCGGAATGATTGCCTGGGTTTTGCGCGCTCCAGCCCAACCGCGGCGGCTCGCTTCGTCGCTATTTGCTGAAATATTCCGGCGAAGGTGTCCAGACCCTGCAGCGATTCCGTCCCGCCTCCTTGGCCTCGTAGAGGGCAAGGTCCGCTCTCCGTATAAATTCGTGCAACAGCTCGGTATAACTGGGAACGCCAGAAAAAATGCCGATGCTCACCGTTGGGAATGAACGCTTGTCGCCCATGCTGAGGCGGGCTATGCCTACCCGCAGCCGTTCGGCGACCACCAGGGCTTCGCGAGTCGAAGTGTCCGGCAGGAGCACGAGGAATTCCTCGCCGCCGTAGCGGACCGGGTAATCGTCACCCCTGAGGCTTCGCTGAATTTCCGACGCTATGCGCCGAAGCACCTGGTCTCCGTAAGTATGGCCGAAGCTGTCGTTAACAGCCTTGAAATGGTCGATATCGAGCATCAGCAGGCCTAATGCCTTGTCTCCGGATGCGGCTTGCGAGAAGAGTTCCTGGCCGATAGTCTCGAGTCCGTAGCGGTTGGCCAGGCTGGTCAGTTTGTCGGTCCTGGCTTCAGCCTTTATTAGGGTATGCTTTCGGGCGTTTATGATCGCCAGGGCAAGATGCTCAGCGACGCTAGATGCCAGGCGGACATGCTGATGGGTGTAGAAATCCTTCTGAACACTGTCCAGGGCGAAAAGCCCGATGGATTTATCTTCAAAAACCAGGGGTATGCCCAGCCAAGAGCGAATCTCGATATCCGAATCAATCTGGACGAAGCCTTCGAAATCTTTTTCCACATCGTTGCAGACTATGGGGCGGCGGGAAGCGACCGCCCGAGACGAGGGAGTGGTGAGAGGTCCCATGGGAAAGCAGAGATCCTTTAGCTGGTTCTCCGAGTAGCCATAGCCGCCGATCACTCTCAGACAGCCGCCTTCCAGCAGCTGAACGCTGGCCTTGTCGAAAGGTATTATATGGTGTAGATGATCGATGATCGTGGATATAGTATCGTTGAAATCCAGGCTTTTATTGATCGCCGTCAATAGCGACTTCAGCGATTCGATCTCCAGGAGCCGCTCCTTGATCTCGTCCCTCGCAGCAACCAGGTCGGTAACATTGGTCTCGCGGATAATAAAGTAACTGTACCCTCCATCGCTGTCTCCCTTGAGCAGCTGGATGGAAAGCGAAAGCCAGAGTACATTGCCGTCGGGAAGGATAAACCGAAGCTGGTCAGAGTAGTTCGCCAGGGTACCGGCGATGAGTTTTTCCAGAGCGTCCTTTGCCCTCACCAGATCGTCCGGATGAAGGCAGGAAAAGGGGAATCGAGCCGCGAGCAGGGAGGACTCCGATTCTCCTGGGCTTACTTTCCGCAGTTCCTTGCCCAGGAAACCCCAGGCGCCCGAGGTTTCTATCATCGATATTCCACTCTGGGATATCAAGTCTGAAGCCCAGGGACTCTCGCGGATAGCGTTCATCATGGCTAGTGGCGTTAATGACATCCCATGCAGTATAAACAGGGTGAATATATGAAACAAGCATTGGCTGCGGATATGGCATCGGAAAAAATGAACCCTCGCTCTCTTCTGGCATCGCTCTATCCCCAGCTTCTATACGCAGCCTCAGGATTCACGGGTAAAAATCCTTTTCTGGAACTGGGCTCGCGCGAGCAGGCCCGGGCAGCCCTAAAATCAGGCCAGGCATTGCGGCAACTCCAGCGCGGCTTGACTGGCGACAGGGATTTTGCGGGAGCCGCTTATTTCTCGAAGCATGAACTTTCCAGTGCGTATCTGCTCTACTACTGGCCGGTTTCATTTTTACAGACCTCGCTCGCCCTCGATGAACTAACGGCCCGGGGATATCTGCCGAAGCTCGGATCCGTCCTCGATCTGGGAGCGGGACCGGGACCTGCCTCCGCAGCCGCGGTTCTTCGGGGCGCAAAAACGCTTTTACTGCTGGATAAAAGCAAGGAGGCATTGCGTCAAGCCTTTTCGATACTGGAAGCCCAGGCATTGGGAGCAAGGCAGCCCCCAAGCGGCAAAGCGATCCTCTCCAGTTCCGTCATCGACTTGGAACTACTAAAGCGACTGCCCGAAGGCCCCTTCGACCTGATTCTAGCCTGCCACAGCGCCAACGAACTCTGGAAACAGGATACCGATGCCTTGGAAAAACGTGCCAGGCTCTTCGGACAAGCCATTGAGCGACTCACCGAGGGGGGAATTCTTATTATCATCGAACCCTCTGCCCTGGTTACCAGCCGGCCCGCACTGAGCCTTCGGAATCGATTGCTCGAGGATTTCGCCGGCCGGCTTTCCTGCGTAGCGCCCTGTCCAGGCTCTTTCCCCTGCCCCATACTGGCATCCGGCGAGGGTCGAAGCTGCCACTCCACCTGGGTTTGGGAACCCAACGAGCCTGTGGCCGCCCTGGCTGCCGCCGCCGGCCTGGACCGAGATTCGGTCAAAGCCACATGGTTCGCGCTGAAAAAAAATTCCCAGCATACTCAATCGCCTTACGATACCACAGTCCGGAGCTCTACCTCTTTCCAGCAGCGGAAAAACAGCATTTTCGGCCGTGTCATCTCCGAACCATTGCTCAATAAGGCAGGCAGGTTGCGCTATATCCTCTGCACAGAATCCGGCTTGGCCACCTTCTCGGCCAAGGCAATCGACGATAAGGACAGCGCAGGGGGTTTCTTCAGCCTCCGTCGCGGTGACATGATCGAAGCAGCTCACCTGGAACTCAGGGAAGGCGACAATAATTTCGGTTTTATCGCCGGATCGAAGCTCAAAATTGCCATGAAGGCACCGGAGGCGTGATGCCTGAGGAGCGCAGAAGAAGAATGAATACCGCGAAACCGTTGATACTATCGCTACTGGGCTGGTCCAACAGCGGCAAGACTACGTTCATAGAATCGGCCATTGCTGAATGCGCCAGGCGCGGAATAACCACGGCGGCGTTTAAAAAATCGCACAACGCTGCGACCCTGCCCGCAGATTCAAAAGACTCATCACGATTTTACAAGGCAAAAGCCGATCCCTCAATATACCTGAGCGGCGACGACATGGTCATTCTCAAAGCAGCCCCGTCTCGGATCGACAAAGATGCGATCGCCACGCTCTGCCCCGACGCTTCGATAGTTTTCTGCGAAGGCTTGGATGTGGAAGGATCGCTACGGGTTCTTGCCGCCGGAGACGAATCCGACGAGTCGGCGCTGAAAAAAACGTTGGCTGATATTGACATACTTATCGCGCGCAACGTCGCCATGTTGAATCTGGCCAAGGAACGAAATATAGTGCATTTCCAGCTTAATGATGTCCGCAAATTTGTTAATTACCTATTAAAATCGGAGGAATCTTTTGACTGAAGAAAAAAAAGAGATACACATTTACTGCGACGGCGAGGAGCTGCCCTTGGCTCCCTTCGTTTCCAAGCTTTTTTATGACACTATCGCGGCAATGACCGACAACCTCAAGGGCGCGGAAACCGCCGCCACAATAACGATCAATCTTACTAAGCCGATCACTGTACGCTGATAGTACGACACATTCTCGACGCCATTCGCAGCAAAAATCACAGCGGTCGCCGATGGGATTTTCGACAAGACACCACGACATACAGGATTTATAATGCTTTTCACAAAACCCGCTCCTGATATTCCTGATATTCCTGATTTTCCTGATATTCCTGGCATCCTGTCCAACCTTCAATTTTTCACGTATTATAAAAATAATGCCCAATAACCAGAACTATAAAGCGATAATCATAGGCGCAGGCCCCGCGGGTCTTTTTGCAGCCATCAGGCTTGCCAAGGCGATGCGCCCCGATGACACCATCCAGCTCGCCAAGTCAGCCCGCGCAGAGAGCTCCACTCCGGAGCATGGAGACCATAGCGGAATTCTCGTGCTCGAACGCAATGAAAAACCAGCCAGAAAACTCCTGGCCTCGGGGTCGGGCCAGTGTAACATCAGCCACGCAGGACCTATCGCCGACTTCTTAAGCCACTATGGCGGCGGCGAAAAAGCCCAATCAGCAGCCCGCTTTATAAAACCGGCCCTTTATGGCTTCGACAACCAGGCACTCCTCGATTGGTTCGAAGCCCGGGGCATACGATTCGAAACCGAGGAAAACGGCAAGGTCTTCCCCACCGACCGACGCGCGTCATCCATACTGAGGGTGCTCCAGGAGGAAGCGCGGCTCCTGCAGGTGGATATTGAAACAAGCAGCCGCGTCAGCGCCATCCGGCGCGGCGCCGATGGTTTTTCTGTCCACGTCGAAGGGAGGGACGAACCCTATTATGCGCCCCTTGCCCTCATCGCCACAGGCGGCGCATCCTACCCCAAAACCGGCAGCACCGGCGACGGCTACGCATACGCAGCCTCATTAGGTCACCGCATCATCCCGCCGCGCCCTGCCCTCGCCCCCGTCTTTATACATGATTTTTCCCTCAAACCCTTGGCAGGGCTTTCTTTCCGCGACGCTGGCCTGGCTGTGTTGCGCGACGGCAGGCGCAGCATCGCGAAGCGAGGCGATCTTCTCATCACCCACGAAGGACTCTCTGGTCCCCTGATTCTCGATTCATCCCGCCATATCCAGCCGGGCGACGTCCTGGAGATAAATTTTCTTTCCATCAGTGTCGAAGAATTTCGCAAGCGCCTCGATGCCGAACTCCAGGCCAAGCCCCGCCGCCTCGTCCGCCTCCTTCTTACCGAACTAGGCCTGGCCAAGCACATGGCCGAGCTATTCTGCGAGCTCGCGAAGACCCATCAGGAAACCACTGCGGCGACGCTGACACGTGTAGGGCGGGAAGCCCTCTGCCGCTTGGCCTGCGCCCAACAATTCCAGGTATCGAGCTTGGGCTCCTTCGACATAGCCATGGTCACCGCCGGGGGCGTAGATCTGACACAAGTCAATGCAGGCACCATGGAGTCCCGCCTTGTCCCGGACCTCTTCTTCGCCGGCGAAGTCCTGGATATCGACGGCGACTCAGGCGGCTACAACCTCCAGGCCGCCTTCTCCACCGGGGCGCTGGCCGCTTCAAGCATGAGCCTGTCACTTTTGTATTGACATTGCATCTACAAATACATATCTTTTTTATATGCGCTTCACGTGGGATTCCTTGAAAGCTATCATGAACGCTAAAAAGCACAATGTCACCTTCGAGGAAGCAGCGCAGGTATTCAATGATCCTTTGCATCTTTCCATTCTGGACCATCGCTTTTCATATTTCGAAGAACGATGGATCACGCTCGGAGAGACGCATGGGAGAAGGCTCATCGTTGTCGCGCATCTCCTCTTCGATCCTGAAGGAGAGGAAGTCATAAGAATTCTTTCCGCCCGGGAGGCGACGCAAAATGAGCGACAAAGATATGAAAATTATTGATGATGATTTCGTTATGCGGGATGAATATGATTTCTCCAATGCTGTTCGGGCAAGGTTCTATAAACCTAAAAAAGTCTCTACCTCTCTCAGGCTCGATGACGATGTGATTCTCTATTTTAAGAAAAAAGCGGGAGAAAAAAAAACAAAATACCAAACGCTCATGAACAACGCGCTCAGGGAATATATCAGTAAAAACGAAAGCTGAGCGCTAATTAAGAAAGTTTTCTAAAGCTTTTACATAAGATAGACGAGTTTCGCAGAACCCATCTTCAAAATGCGTACCTTTTCATCCAGTTTTAAAACGGCCCGTATCCAGTCAACACCGCTATTCCTAAAAAACCCAAGGATAGAAGGATCACCCATACCCAGAGTCTGAGCACCCAGCGCAGCCATTTGGCGTAGCTCACCGGGGTAAAGCCCAGGCAGATGAGAAGAACGGCGCTGGTGGGGTATGCGAGGTTGGAAAAGCCGTCGCCGAAGACAAAGGCCAGCACTGCCGTCTGCCGGGTTATGCCCACCAGTTCGGCCAGGGGGATGAGGATCGGAATAAGTAGAAAAGCCTTGGCTGAGCCCGAGGAGACAAAGAACTCGAGCCCCAAAGTCAGGGAGAAGATCAGAAGCGCCCCGGTTATGGGATTTGCGCCTTGGAAGGCGCCGGCGGCCCCGTGCAGGATAGTGTCCAGAATGCCTCCCGAGGCAATGATAAACTTTACGCTGGCGGCGATAAGGATAAGGGGGATGGCCGGCGCTATCCCCAGCAAGCCCTCACCTGCCGCCTTCCAGGCTCCCCTGCCGATGCCGGCGATGAGCCCCGCCCCAATTCCCGCCGCGAGAAAGAGCAGTCCCACGATGGGAAGGGCATAGTCAGCGATCGCGGGCACGAAGGGTCCGGCGATCAGCACCGCAAAAATGAGGACGATGCAGACCCCGAGAAAGCCGATGGCGGCGCTGGTCCCTCGCCGCTCCGGCGCCAGCGCATCAGCGGTAAAATGGGCGAATTCTCCCCTGGTAGCCTGCTCCTCCCTGTATGCCGGAGCGGCGAGGGGATTTTTCTCCACTTTCCGGGCGTGGCGAGTGAGAAAGACCGCCAGGAGTGCAAAATTAGCCAGAAAAATGATGATGCGGAAGCCGGCGCCCGAGAAGGCAGGCAATTCGGCCAAGCCCTGGGCTACGCCGATGGTAAAAGGGTTGATCACCGCGGCGGAAAAACCCATGTTGGTGGCCAGAATGGACATGCCCAGGCCGGTCAAGGCGTCCCAACCCAGGGAATAGGAAAGGGCGATCATCAGGGGCACCAGGGGCACGACTTCCTCGAAGATACCAAAAAACGCCCCTATGGCCATAAAGAAAAACGACACGACCACCAGGAGGCTGTATTTTCTCCCCTCGAAGCGGCGCACGATCCTACCAAGCAGCGCCTTGAGGATGCCGCTCTTGTCCATCACGGCGAAGGCAGCGCCCACCATTAGAATAAATACTAAAATGACGATAACCGTGAGCCCGTCAGGCCCTCCCAGCACTTCTACTGGCGCGACAAACCAGCGCCACCAGGGGTAGTCGGGACGCTCGGTAAAGGAAAAGGAGTCGGGTACCAGCGCCTCACGTCCATCCACCACAACTCGTTGGTAGCTCCCGGCGGGCAGAATAAGGGTGAGGATCCCCGCTCCGACCATGAGGATCAGCAGAATGACCAGAGACTGTAGAAA
>JAEZSM010000205.1 GCA_023421875.1 Spirochaetota bacterium
CCCGAGCTCGCCGCGCCGCAGCGGAACCGAAACCAGAATGGCTCGGAGAAGCGCGTACGGCGCCTGGTCGAAGCGTAGCGGTTTTTTGCGCAGACTTCGTTTTATTGAACTTCTTTGCTTTGAGGCACCTTATACTACTTGCGTATCACCCTGTTTGGAGTATCATATCTCCGATCGTCTGGGACCTTAGTGCAAGGTCCAGGCATTAAAGTACCCAATCCTGTCCCGACTGGGAGGCTCCATCTATGTGCGGCATAATAGGCTATTCAGGTCCGCGGAAAACATCTCCTTTGCTTTTGGAAGGCCTAAGACGCCTGGAATACCGGGGCTACGATTCGGCGGGCATTGCCGTAGGGCGTGCGGGCAAGAAGGACAATTCCCTGGGAATAGTAAAGGCCGTGGGCAAAATAGCCGCCCTCAAGGCCGCCATGCCTGAGAATCTGGATGGATCCTGGGGCATCGGGCACACTCGCTGGGCAACCCACGGAGGCGTTACCCTTGCCAACGCCCATCCCCACACCGACTGCTCCGGCAAGATAGCCGTGGTCCACAACGGAATCATCGAAAACCATATGTCCCTCAAGGCCATGCTTGAGAAAAAAGGCTGCGTCTTCGTGAGCGAGACCGATACCGAGGTTATTCCCCAGCTTATAGCGCATTACTACAAGGGAGATCTGCTCGAGGCGGTGAGGGCGGCGGTGCAGAGCCTCAGGGGAACCTATGGCATTGCCTGCATCCACGCCGATGAACCGGGGCGCATCGTGGGGGCGAGAAACGGCAGCCCACTGGTGCTAGGCGTCGGCGCGGGGGAGATGTTTTTGGCCAGCGACGTCACCGCCATGGTGGCCTACACCAATAAGGTGGTCTACCTGAACGACGGAGAGATCGTTGATATTACCCAAGACAGTTATGCAATTATCGACAGGGAAGAAAACCGGGTCGACAAGAAGGTTGACGAGGTAACCTGGGAGTTAGGTTCCATAGAAAAGGGCGATTTTCCCTGCTACATGGAGAAGGAGATTTTCGAGCAGCCCGAGTCCATTGCCAGGGCGATAAGCGGCCGGCTGGACGCGGAAAACTCCACCGCCAAGCTGGGAGGCCTCAACCTGGAGCGCCGACATCTTTCGGGCATTGGCAGGGTGCGAATAATCGCCGCCGGGACAAGCTGGCATGCAGGCCTGGTGGGCGCCCACCTACTGGAACATGTAGCGCGGATTCCCGCTCAATCGGAGCTTGCCAGCGAAATTCGTTACCGGAATCCTGTGGTGGAACGGGACAGCCTCTGGTTTACCGTAAGCCAATCCGGGGAGACCGCCGATTCTCTCTATGCCATGCGGGAGATCCAGCGAAAGGGCGCCACGGTCCTTGGCATCTGCAATGTCGTCGGCTCGACCATAGCCAGGGAGTCGGACGGCGGAATTTATGTGCATTCAGGACCTGAAATCGCCGTGGCTTCGACAAAGGCTTTCACCAGCCAGCTTGCGGCCTTCTACCTATTCACCCTTTTAGTAGCCAGGATGAAAGACATGTCCAGGGACGACGGAATCGCCTTCCTTAACACGCTGCAGTCGGTGCCGGATCTTGTGCGCAAGACCCTGCTGCAGCGCGACAGGGTACAGTCGGTGGCTAAAAAATTCTATAAGGCTAAGGATTTTCTTTTCCTAGGCCGGGGCATTCTGTATCCCATAGCTCTGGAAGGAGCCTTGAAGCTCAAGGAGATCAGCTACATCCATGCCGAAGGCTGCTCGGCCGGGGAGATGAAGCATGGTCCGATCGCCCTGGTGAGCCATGAGGTTCCCAGCGTCTTTTTGGTTTCTGACGACTACCTCAGGGAAAAGACGATTTCAAACATACGGGAAATCAAGGCGCGGGGCGGTCCAGTGATCGCCGTCGGCGTCGAGGGCGATGAGGAAACCAAGGCCTTGGTAGATGACTTTATACCTGTGCCCAAGTCGGATTCCCGTTTCTATCCCTTTACCATGGTGATTCCCTTGCAGCTTTTCGCGTACTTCTGCGCCCTAGAACTGGGCAGAGACGTAGACCAGCCCCGGAATCTGGCAAAGAGCGTAACGGTAGAGTAAGAATATCTTCCGCAGTGCCGGACATGGCTGTTACTCTCGGTAACGGACTGCAGAATCATGCTTGTTGGGGTTTGCCCTTGGGTTTATACTACCCGAGGTTGATCATTGAATCCTTCAGGAGGATCTATGAAAAGGACATTGATGGCTGTCGCGGTCGTACTCACTATCGTTCTGCTCGGCTGCGCTGGAGGCGGCAAAAGCGACACGATAAAGGTGGGATGGTTCGGAGCGCTGACCGGTGATCAGGCGGTCTGGGGCGAGAACGAGTTTAATACCGTCAAGATGCTGTTCGAGGAATACAATAATACCGGCGGCATCGAAGTGGGCGGCAAGAAGTATAAGCTCGAAGCTATCGGCTACGACAATAAGGGCGATGCGCAGGAAGCGGTCAACGTAGTAAAAAGGCTGACCGGCCAGGACAAGGTCGTGGCCATTCTGGGCCCGAATGCGTCGGGCAACGCGATTCCCATAGCGCCGGTGCTGGAGCAGGCGAAGGTGCCGGATATTGCTACGGTGGCAACCAATCCCAAGGTGACAGTTCTTGATGGCAAAGTAAAACCGTACAACTTCAGGGTCTGCTTTATCGATCCCTACCAGGGAGCGGTGGCGGCGGGCTACGCCTTCGACAAGTTGGGCGCCACCAAGGCGGCGATCCTCTACGATGTATCCGACGATTACAGCCAGGGCTTGCGCGAATTCTTCAAGATCAATTTCGAGAAGAAGGGCGGCACCATTGTGGCAGATGAATCGTTCAACGCGGGGGATGTGGATTTCAGGCCTCAGCTTTCCAAGATCAAGGCGGCTAATCCCGACATAATTTTCATGCCCTACTTCTTCAAGGAAGTGGCTCTTTCGGCCAATCAGGCAAGGGAACTGGGCATTACCCAGGTCATGATGGGCGGCGACGGTTGGCCTTCGGAGCAGCTTATCTCCATGGGCGGCGCCTCGGTGGAGGGCTGCTACTTCGTCAACCATCTGGATTACGCCGATCCCGCCGTCCAGGACTATAAGGCTCGCTACCTGGCCAAGTACGGCAAGGAAACCGAGCTTAATGGATTCTTGGTGCACGACGCTGTCTTGGTGCTCGTAGCCGCTCTGCAGAAAGCGGGCAAGGCCAACGGCGAGGCAATCGCCAAGGCGCTGGAGGGCATTGAGGTTCAGGGCATCACGGGCACTATAAAAATCAGCCCAGAAACCCACAATCCCGAAGGCAAGGACGCGGCCATACTCAAGATCGTAAATGGCCAGTATGTATTCCAGGAGAAATACGCGGCGCAATAAAATTCGGCAACACGCGGGGCGTTACGGCGCCGGGCTTTAAGCCCGGCGCCGTGGCGTCCTTTTTCTCCCAAGTTCGAAAAAGGACCGGCCATGATTCAGTTTATGCAGCAATTGATAAACGGGCTTTCCATAGGTTCCGTATACGCGCTGATGGCCGTCGGCTATTCCCTGGTCTATTCCATCATGAGTTTTTCCAATTTCGCCCACGGCGGGGTGATAATGCTGGGGGCGTATTTCGGCTTTTTCGCCCTTACCCTGCTCAAGCTTCCCTTTATTTTCGCATTTATTCTGGCCTGCGCGGGCACGACGCTCCTGGCGATCCTGGTGGAGCGGATCGCCTACAAACCCTTGAGGGAACGCAACGCTCCTTTCCTCTATTTCATCATTTCGGCCATGGGAGCCTCGATTCTCCTGGAGAATATCGTCATCGCCACCATAGGGCCCACCTTCAGGACCTATCCGGCGGTTATTCCCCGCACTCCCATTCAGCTTGGAGCCTTGGCGGTCGGCCGGCTCGATCTCATCATGTTCTTCATATCGGCGGTCTGCCTAACGGGGCTCATTCTCTTTATCGAAAAGACTAA
>JAEZSM010000201.1 GCA_023421875.1 Spirochaetota bacterium
GTGCTTAAACAGGGCGACGAGGTCACCATCAACGGCACCACCGGCGAGGTGTTCGCCACTTCCCTCCCCCTTACCAAGCCCGAACAGTCAAAGGAATTCAAGACCCTCCTCTCCTGGTGCGACAAGGTTCGGAGCATGAAGGTCCGCACCAACGCCGACACTCCCCAGGACGCTGCCAAGGCCGTGGAACTGGGCGCCGAAGGCATCGGTCTCTGCCGAACCGAGCACATGTTCTTCAAGGATTTCAAGAATCCCGCCAACTCCGAAAAGCGCCAGCTGGCCATTCAGGAAATGATTATCGCCGACGACCTGGAGACCAGGAAAAAGGCCCTTGCCAAGCTCCTGCCCTTCCAGCGCGAGGACTTTATTGGCATCTTCGAAGCCATGAACGGCAAGCCCGTCACCATCAGGCTCATCGATCCTCCCCTACACGAGTTCACACCCAAGGACGACAGCGGCGTCAACAAGCTCTCCAAGATCACCGGCAAAACACCTGAATTCATCAGGATGCGCTGCGATCAGCTCCATGAGTCCAATCCCATGCTCGGCCACAGGGGCTGCCGCCTTGCCATCACCTATCCCGAGATTCTGGAAATGCAGGTTACGGCTATTATCGAAGCCGCCGTGGAGTGCAACAAGAAAAAGGTCAAGGTGCTGCCCGAGATCATGATCCCCCTCACCATGGACAAAAAGGAATTCCAGCTTCTGGCCGATCAGACCAGGGCAGTGGCAGACGCGATAATCGCCAAGGCCAAGTCCAAGGTTAAGTACCTGGTGGGCACCATGATCGAGATTCCCAGGGCCGCCCTCCTGGCCGATGAGATTGCCGAGGCCGCGGAGTTCTTCTCCTTCGGCACCAACGACCTCACCCAGATGACCCTAGGTCTTTCCAGGGACGATGCGGGCCGCTTCCTCCCCGACTACGTCATGTCCGAAAAAGAAGGCGGCAAGGCTATCTTTGCCCAGGACCCCTTCGTTTCCATCGATCAGAGCGGCGTAGGCAAGCTGGTGAAGATGGGCATCGAGGGTGGACGATCCACCAGCCCTAACCTCAAGGTGGGTATCTGCGGCGAGCACGGCGGCGAATCCAAGAGCGTAAAGTTCTGCCACTCCGCCGGGATGAACTATGTGTCCTGCTCCCCCTACCGTGTGCCTATAGCTCGGCTGGCTGCCGCCCAGGCGGTGATCGAAGATTCCGCCGAGGCCAAGCCGGCCAAGAAATCCGCATCCAAGGTTGCATCCAGGGTTGCCAAGACAGTAAAAGCAGCCCCGGCCCCGGCCAAGGGTCGCGGCAGACCTGCAACCAAGGCTGTAAAAGAAAGCGCCGCCAAGACCCCCAAGACCGCCACGGCCAAGAAGACCGTAAGGGCCAAGGCTGTCAAGACTGTGGCGAAAAAAGCAGTCGCCAAAAAGACAGTCACTAAAAAGGCTGCCGCTCCCAAGGCTCTAAAAGCCACCCGCGGACCCAAGGCGGCGAAAGCAAGCGTCAAAACCGCCAAGACCGTCAAAGCCAAGCCCGTGGCCGCCAAGAAAGCGGTTAAGAAGCCGGCCAAGGCCGAAACCAAGGCCAAGCGCCCGGTGGGCAGGCCCAAGGGTTCATCCAAGAAGAAGGCCTAATCTGTAGATAACCGCTACGAATTGAAAAGAGCCCCGGAGCTAAAAAGCCCCGGGGCTCTTTTTTCGAGCGTTGGACAGGGAACCTGAATCTGTTACGCGCTTTAAAACATTTTCTCCGAATCCAGCAGAATGCTGACCGGACCTTCCAGCGCCGCCTGGATGTGCATGATTTGACCGAAAGCGCCCTGCTCCGTATGGATTCCCCTGGCGCGCAGGTGCCGCACGAAACTTTCGTACAGCTCCAAGGCAGCATCATTGCCAGCGGCATGGTTGAACGAGGGTCTGCGTCCCTTCCTGGCGTCGCCATAAAGGGTAAACTGAGAAATCGCCAGCGCCTCATAGCCAAGGTCCATCAAAGAGAGATTCATTTTCTCTTCCCTGTCCATGAAGATGCGCAAGCCTGCGATCTTTTCGGCCATGTAGACCGCATCATCCTCCCGGTCCGCATTACTCACGCCGAGAAAGAGTATCAGCCCCGCCCCGATCTTCCCCACAACCCTGCGGGAGGGTCCTTCGCCCACAGCCACCGATGCCGAGGACACTCTTTGGACAATGGCACGCATCAGCAGACATGCCTTGTGATATACGGAGCTCTCATCTGTTCCAGCAAGGACCCGGGATCGGGCGAGGAGAAAAAAGCCGAGCCCATAACCAGGACATCGGGTCTTGCCTCAGCCGCCTGCGTGGCCGTGGAGGGGCCGATGCCGCCGTCTACGGAAACAAGAAAAGCAGCCTTGAGCTCGGCGCGGAGTCGCCTCAATTTTTTTACTTTTTCCAGGCAGAAGGGCAACAACTCCTGACCTCCGTACCCCGGATTGACGGTCATAACCAGGACAAGATCGACGAAGGGCAAGAGTTCCTCTATGGCCGCAACCGGCGTCGACGGCACGATGGAAATGCCCGGCCTGCTCCCCTTGTCCCGTATTGCCTGGATGCAACGGTGGGCGTGAACGCAGACTTCGGGGTGAAAGGTGATGTAATCGGCCCCGGCGTTGGCGAATTCCTCGATCCGCCGCTCAGGCTCCTCCACCATAAGATGGGCATCCAGAGGGAGCTTCGTACGCTTTCTTATGTCCTGCACCATCTTGGCGCCGAAGGTGATGGGCGGGACGAAATGACCGTCCATGACATCAAGGTGAACCCAGTCCGATCCGCTTAATTCTATGGCGCGGAGCGCCGAGTCGATATCGGCAAAATCGGCTGAAAGGATAGATGGGGCAATGAGCGGTTCATGCATACCCTGATTTTACCACGGAGGATCGGTCCTGGGAAGCGAAAGCCGCCGCCGCCTCGCTTTCGTCCGCGCCGCAGGGCTCCGGGAGCGGTTTTATGCATCGATTGACTCTGCCCTTATCGATCGGGTAGTATGATTTATTACAGCGATATTCGGAATTGGATAAGCATGCAAAATCAGGACCGCGTTTCATCTTTGCTCGCCTCGGGCTATGAGTGTCTCAAGAATGCCGACCTCGGTTCGGCGTTAAAAGCCTTCGACCAGGCTATGCACGAGGACTTCGACAACGCCGAGGTTCTGTTTGCCATGAAATGCGCCCAATTCTGGAACGGCATGCTGGTTGAGCTTTCCGGGCTTGAAACCGCCCTGGGCAAGGGTGATCGCATCATAGTCCGCTGGAAATCTTTCCAGGATTTTTTGACGCGAATCCCAGGGGATTTCGAAAAGGCTCTCTATGCATTCAAGCGCCTTGCCTTCGGCCTTGCCCTGGACTTCTACCTCTCGGTTCCCGACGAAGTTAAAAGCTCCCTGGGGGCCGAATTCGATTTTCGCTTGGGCAGGTGCAGGAAGGCCTTGGGCGATTACGAAACTGCCTTGCAGCACCTCGAGAGGGCTGCCAAGTTCAAGAAGGACGACGCGCGCTATATGGCTGAACTGGCTGACTGCCAAGCCCTTTCGGGCGAGCAGCGGATTTCCAAGACCCTCTTCAGGGAAGCCTTTTTTATAGCCCCCGACAAGGTCGACCTGGAGCTTCTGGAATCCGACATGATCAGAAAGCTTATACAGCGGACCCAGGAACTGCAGGGGGCTGCCAAGGAACTCGCCGAATGGATACCGGTGTACGGAGAGCTCTCGGGGCTTTTCGGCCTGGCAAGGGAGCTGACTCCTTCGGAGCGCTCCCGGCTTACCTCATCCATGTTCCAGCTCGAAAACGACATCAGGGAGAATCCTGCCCTTGAACAGAGCCTGAAACCCAGGCTTCTGAACAGGTATTTTTGGCTGCTCCGGCATTATGAAGCCACCGGCGCCGAGCAGGCCAAGCTCGACAAGACATTGCAGAAAATCCGGCTGCTCGATGAGACTATCTTCAAGCAGTATGAATCTTAGTGAGGAGAACGCTATGGCAGATACCCAGCTCGTCGACAAAGTGCTCAAGATGCTCAATGAGGAAAAATGGACGAGGACCACGCTTCAGAATTATTCCCTGAGCAGCCTCAAGGAGCTGGACCTCATCATCGAGGAGGCCGAGGCGACGGGTCAGCTCGACGAACTGTACAAGATCTGCAGCGATCACCTCTCTCACACCAAGACCAGCGTTATCGCGCTTTATCTAGCGGGCATCGTCTCCCTGCGAAAGCAGCCATCAGACGAATCAAACCTGACCCAGCTCATGGACCTTTTCGCCGAAGGCAAGCGGAGCAACATTGTCGAGTATATCTGCCTCCGCATCCTCGATTATGGCGAAAATAAAATTGCCCTTTCCCGTCTCGCCGAGTGCTACGAGGGAGAGGAGAAGGCTGAGCAGCGCTTTGCCGTATGGGAACGCCTGGTAAAGATCGATTACGAGGAAGCGGACATCGTCAAGCTCATTGCCGAGCGCAAAGACAGGCAGGGCGAGCGCGAAGTGGCTATCGACTACTTCAAGAAAGCCCTGCTGCGTTATATCAACAAAGGGCTCCCCACCAATGTGCGGGAGCTCTGGCTCAAGCTGGTCGATTACTGCCCCGAGGACATCGACTTTTTTATCCATGTCCAGAAAAAAATCGCCTCCCAGATTTCACCGGATAAGGCCGCCATGCTCCTCATGGATCTGTATAACCATTACAAGGCCGGCAAGGAATGGAACACAGCCCTGGACATTCTGAAGACCATTATCGATTACGACGAAAAAAACCCGGCCATGCGCAAGGAACTCATCGAGTGCTACTCCGGCAAATACGCAGGGCACTCAAGGCTCCAGGATTATCTCAAGATGTCCAATATCGCCCAATCCTATCGCTCGCTCCACGAAGCGATGGACGATTTTGAAAAGCACATCGTCTTCGACGTGGGAAATTTCGTTTTTCACCGGACCTGGAATATCGGCCGCATCGCCGTTGTCAAGGGTGATGAGGTAACCATCGATTTCGCCAAATCCAGGGGGCACAAGATGTCGCTCAAAATGGCCATCGACAGCCTCATGCCGCTGGCGAAGGATCACATCTGGGTTCTCAAGGCGATCTGGCCCAAGGAAAAGCTGCGCGAAAAGGTCAAGTCAGATCTGGTCTGGACGCTGAAGACGATAATCAAGAGCTTCAACAATTCGGCTGATTTCAAGCGCATAAAGGCCGAGCTTGTCCCCTCGGTGTTGAGTGCCAGCGAATGGAACGGATGGAGCACCAAGGCCAAGGACAAGCTCAAGACCGACGCTTCCTTCGGCAACGCAGAGAACGATATTTCCACCTTCATCGTTCGCGACAGGCCGCTTTCTTTCGAAGAGAAGGTCTACATCCAGTTCAAGGCGGAAAAAGCATTCTTCGCCAGGGTTGCCTACTTCAGGGACTACCTCGAGTCCAACGATTTCGATTCGGAATACTTCGCCGAAATGTTCGGCTATTTTACCGGATTTATAAAATCCTACCAGAACGTGGACGAGCACGTGATCGCTTCGTACCTTTTGCTCAAAGAATTCACCGCCAAGAACAAGCGGTTCCAGCTTCCCACAACACAGCAGTTCGCCCAGCTCTTCGGCGAGGTTGCCGACCCCTTAAGCGTCTACCTCAATATCAAGGACAGCGATCTTCGGAACGCCTATATCCAGCACATAAAGAATTTCGTCGGCAACTGGCCGGAGCTCTTCATCAAGCTTTTACCCTTCGCCCGATCCAAATGGATGCTCGACGCGCTCAAAAACGCCGGCCATTCGGACAAGCTCAAGCGCATGGCCATGGATATCGTTGAAAACTACAAGGATTACCGGGAAGCCTTTATCTGGATGGTCAAGGATCTGCGGGAGGAGCCTTGGTTCGCCGAGCTCGGCATTGTGTACGAAAAAATCCTCCTCACCCTCCTCCATATTCTCGATATAAGCTACAAGGAAATCGACAACCACAAGAACACTACCGAAAACAAAAAGATCAACAAGCTCGTGGAGAATATCCTGTTCAAGGACAAGGTGCTTGAAACCTTCCTCCTGGATACGACTATCGAGACCACCGAAAGGGTGTACGCCCTGTTGATGGATATCAAGGAAGTGGATCCCGCGGAGAAAATGGCGATCAAGCGCAAGATTTCCGAGAAGTACCCTTCCCTGCGTTTCTTCGGAGAAGAAGAAAAACTCACCGTCTCCAGAGGCCTCATGGTAACAGCGTCCAAGTACACGGAAAAGCAAAAGCTTCTCGAGACAATCATGGAAGTCGATGTGCCCCAGAACCAGAAGGAAATCTCCTTCGCCCTCTCTTTGGGAGACCTGCGAGAAAACGCCGAATACAAGGCGGCCAAGGAAAAGCAGGACGAACTGAACGCCCGGGTGGGCAAGCTCAAGAACGAGCTGGAACGAGCCCAGCTTTTTGATACCTCTACGATCACCACGTCCAAGATTTCCTTCGGCACCGTTGTCACACTCCTCAACGAGTTGAACGGTGAAACCGAACAGTATACGATTCTCGGCCCCTGGGAGTCCGATCCGGCGAAGAACGTGATTTCCTACCTCTCGCCCCTGGGCAAGAAACTCTTCGGACACAAGACCGGCGAGAAATTGAGCTTCACGATTCACGACAGAAAATTCCAGTACCGAATCGATGCCATCGAAGCCGTGCAGTTATAAACAAGCCCTATGAACAAAAAGGCCGTCCGGAAAGGGCGGCCTTTTTTATTCATCACAGGAAAAATATAGGCGCTTCGCCCTGGCCTCCCAGGCGCTAGCGCGCGCCTTCAGCATGATCGGTACCTTCATACCGCTCGAGAAAACTCTTTTTATACTCGGTGAAGCGGTCGTGGAGAATAGAAAGCCGAATGCCCCTGATCATGTCGGCGAGAAAGTGGAGATTATGCTGGGTGGCCAGCATGGAGTAAAGGATTTCTCCATTGCGGTACAGATGGCGCAGGTATGCTCGGCTATGATTGGCGCAGACCGGGCAGGAGCATTCAGGGTCTATGGGGGAGAAGTCGTTTTCATAGAGGGCCTTTTTAATGCTGATCTGCCCCCGTAAGGTAAAGAGTAGACCGTTGCGTGCGGTACGCGTCGGATAGACGCAGTCGAAGATGTCGATGCCGTTCTCGACTGCCTCGAGAATATAGTCAGGCGTCCCTATGCCCATGAGATAGCGCGGTTTGTCGTCGGGCAAAAACTCCGCACAGTGTTCCAGGTGCTCGATGAAGACATCCTTGGGCTCTCCGACCGACAGGCCTCCTATGGCGATGCCGGGCAGATCGAGCTCGGCGATGCGCTGGGCGCTCTCTTTCCGCAGCTCCTTATAGAAATTGCCCTG
>JAEZSM010000107.1 GCA_023421875.1 Spirochaetota bacterium
TGATGCAGGTGGAGGTGACGGTCTTGCCAGAGCCAGACTCACCCACCAGGCCGTGGATTTCTTCCCGGTAGAACGACAGGTCGATGCCCCGCAGGGCATGGGCTTCCATGGCCCCATGGGTAAAGCAAACCCCAAGGTTTTCTACTTTCAGCAATTCTTTATTTTCAGCCATCATTCGACCCTTATCTTGGGATTGACAACGCTGTAGAGGATGTCGGCCAGAAAGTTGATCATCGAGAAGACAATGGCCACGAACACCACGCCGCCCTGGATGAGGGTGAAATCCCGCTGGTAAATGCCGAATAGGAAGAGCCTTCCCAAGCCCGGAAGCGAGAATACCTGCTCGATGATGATAGCGCCGCCCAACATATAGCCCAGCTCGATACCGGTGATGGTGATGACCGGCAGCAGGGCGTTCTTGAGGGCATGCTTATATTTGACCATTGTCTCGGTAAGCCCCTTGGCCCTGGCGGTTATGACATACTCTTTGGACAGTTCTTCCACCATGGATGCCCGGGCCAGGCGGAGTATTACCGCAGCTCTTCCGAAGCCCAGGGACAGGGCGGGAAGAATATAGTGGGCGAAGGATTCGGATCCGAAGAGGGGGAAAATGGGTATCTTGACCGCGAACAGGAGCAGCAGCACCATGCCGAGCCAGAAGCTTGGAATAGCCATGCCCGCCTGGGAGAATACCAGGCCGAAGTAATCCCACATCGACCATCGTTTTACCGCCGACATCACTCCCAGCGGTATGGCTACCAGAATTCCTATGGCGATTCCCATGAGGGCAAGGGTAAGGGTGAGGGGGAAGCGCTCGAAAATGAGTTTGGTCACCGGCTCGCCGGAGATCATCGAGTTTCCGAAATCGAACCTGATAATTGAATACAGCCAGCCCAAGTACTGCATGGGCAGAGAGCGGTCGGTGCCCAGCTTTTCCCTGATAATCTGAATGTCCTCTGCCGTGGCATCCACGCCTGCTATTATGAGGGCCGGGTCGCCGGGGATGATTCGTATCACGAAGAATATGAGGGTGGAGATTATAAAGACCGTGAGCAGCAGCCGTAAGAAGCGTTTAGTAAAAAATCGGACTAGGTCCATCGGTGAGTCCGCCCTCCTGAATGGATTGTAACACAGGCATTTCTATTTCGCATCGTTTTCAAAGCTCCAAATGCAGTGACTTTTGGGCCAGCACTGTTTCGCCGCCAAAGGCAGCCTTGGCTTGTTCCAGAAGATCGTTATGAACCCCCCAGTGGGGCAGGTGGGTGGCGATAAGCTTGCCTACTCCCGCGGCCAAGGCCAGCTCTCCGGCCTCCCCCGCGCTCATATGTCCAGGAATCTTGCCCTTATAAAGGTCGTAAAGACTTGTCTCACAGAGCAATACATTGGCGCCTTCAGCGAAGGGCACCAACTCCCAGCAGGGCTCAGTATCGCCGGAATACACTAAAGAGGCGGACCCGCACTCGGCGCGGACGGCAAAGCAGGGATCGGGGTGGGTCGTGGGCGCGAAGCTAAACCTGAAGGGACCGATTTCCAGTACACTGTTTCTGTTATAGGTCGTACCCAGCACGCAGTCCTCGTAGCTCAGGCGCTCAGTAAAGGCGTATTGGCTGTGGCCGTAGACTCTGAGCGGCTTCATGCGTCTTTTAAGGTCTGTGTCGATACGCGCGGCGTACTGGAGACAGCCCAAGTCAGCAATGTGATCCGCATGATAATGGCTTAAGATCACCGCATCGACAGCAGCCAGGGACATATGTTCCTGAAGCACAGACAAGGCTCCAGAACCGCAGTCCAGCAGCACCGACGTGTCCTCCGCCTGGAGCAGATAGCAGCTTGTAGCCTCCCCGCGGCTGGGGTATGCGCCCCAATGACCTATGACGGTCAGCGAGAACTCGCTCATCGATCTTCCTTTTCAAGATAGGGTAATAGCTCGGTAACATCGCGTATGAGAATAGAGCTGTCCAGTTCTTCTACGCCGAAGGCGCCGAAGCGGTTGATGATCCTGTACCCCATGCCTACAGCGCTCGCCCCTACGGCGTCATCGTAATAATTGTCCCCAACATAGAGGCAATTTTCCGGTTTGACCGAGGCTTTTTCCAGGGCGATTTCGAATATTTTACTGTCCGGCTTGGTCACTCCTACCTCGCTGGATATAACAGTTACTTCAAAGAAATCGAGAATTCCCTGCCGTTGGAGAATCGGTCTGGCGCTGGGATCCCAATTGGAGATTACCCCCAGCCTGAAACCCCTGTCTTTGAGCTTTCTAAGCACTTCCGGGACAAAGGGATATGCCAGCCATTCCAGCTTTTTTTCTTCCCAGGCCTTGAGCCACTGCTCAAGAAAGTCGATTAAACTACCGTCAATGCCCAGGTAATCACAGAGCTGACCGAAGTAGAGGGGAATGAATTTCTTTGCCGAACCGCCAAGCAGGCCGGGGTATTCCCGCATGAACCGTTTATCGATAACGTGAAAAGCTAGCTCAATCTGCTCTTCACTCAACGAAAGACCGCGGTTTTCCAGCAATTCCTTAAAGAGCTTTTCCCTCTCGTTATAGAGAAGGGTATACCCAAGATCAAACCAAATAAATCCGACAGGCACTAGAGCTACTCCGGGAAACTAAAGATGTTGTCGCTTTGAGAGGGTCGGGGTGATGCGGAACCTTCAAGCGCCTCATAAAAGTCCATTATACGGACAATGTAAGGCAAGTCAACCACATTTTCCCTGATGATTTGATACTTTTTGTAGCGATACGACATCCGCGAGGCAATAGGCAGCTCGATAAACGAAGCACTCGAGCTGGCTACCCGTATCGTGAATTCAGCGGCGCCGATATCAATATTTTATTATAGCGTTGCGCGATTTTTATATTATAGCGGCATCGAATAAAAGTGATGTCAGCCAACGCGATTTATCTGTTCTCTGGGCCGTCAGATTAAATCCTGCTGCTTTATCTGCAGAACTGCGTTCTTATTGCATTTTGCGCAGACGAACCTCAATGCTCTTTTCGTCTTCCAGAAGTTTTACAAGTTTCTCGGTATCGCTGCCGCCGAAATGGTACGGATAGAGAATCGAAGGCTTTATGCGCAGCGCCGCGG
>JAEZSM010000172.1 GCA_023421875.1 Spirochaetota bacterium
ACCTTGGACTTCTTGCCCACCTTGCCGCGGATATAGTAGAGCTTGGATCTGCGAACCTTGCCTCTGCGCAGTACCTCTACATTCTCGACCCTCGGCGAGTTGAGGGGGAACACACGTTCAACCCCGACACCGTAAGAATTCTTTCTTACAGTGAAGGTCTTCCCTATGCCGGCGTTCTTGACGGCAATGACCAGACCCTCATAGGCCTGGACGCGTTCGGTCTTTCCCTCAACGATCTTGAAGCTCACGCGTACGGTGTCGCCCACCTGAAACGCGGGGAGCTCACTCTTCATCTGTTCGGCTTGAATGGACTGTACCAGGTTCATGCCATCCCCCTTCATCGATTGCCTCGCGCAACAACCGGGCGGCATCTTCCGCCAGATTGTCTTTCGTAAGAAGCTCGGGGCGGTAGGCCAGCGTCTTGAGAACGCTTGCCTTGAGCCTCCACCGTGCGATTTGTGCATGGTTGCCCGACAGAACAACGTCGGGAGCCCGCATACTATCATAAAGTGCCGGTCGTGTATACTGGGGATACTCGAGGAGTCCCTTGGAGAAACTCTCCTCCTCCAGCGATTCCCCGGAAATGACACCGGGCTTGAGCCGATAAATCGCGTCCACCAGAACCATGGCCGCCACCTCGCCGCTGGACAGCACATAATCGCCGACCGAAATCTCGTCGGTCACCCTGCTGTCGATAATCCGCTGATCCACGCCCTCATAGCGACCGCAGAGAATCACCAGATTCTCCTCCCGGGACAGTTCCTGGGCGTAGGATTGGCTGAAAAGCCTCCCCGATGGAGTTACAAAGACAGTACGCACCCCCGGAGAGCCCGCAGCCTTTAGGGCTTTATCCAGAGGCTCTGGCTTCATGAGCATGCCGGCGCCGCCGCCGAACACCTCATCGTCACACTTGTGGTGTTTGTCTACGGCGAAATCCCTTATATTGACCAGGGAATACTCCACATGGCCGGCCGCCACGGCACGCTTCATGATTGAAGCTTCAAAATAGGCTTTGAGGATCTCGGGAAACAGACTGAGTATGGTCAGTTTCATTCCAGGAGCCACCCGGCTAAAAGCTCCAAACGCTTTGCCTTCAGATCCACCTCGCCCACGAATTCGCTGCGGAAGGGAATCAGCACGGTTGTCCCTGTGCCAGTCTTCCGTACCTCAAGAAGAGGGTCGGCGCCCCCCTCAAGGACAGCTTCGACAAGACCGGCGTCCAGAGCGCCGCAGTCTACCCGCATGCCTACCAGGTCATGGATGTAGTATTCGTTCTCGGCGAGCGGGGAGGCGGCTTCCCTGGGCAGGTAGAGGAGAAGGCCGGTCAGCTCTCTTGCTTTCTCCGGTGACTCATAGCCCGAAAACGCCATCTCCAAACCTCGCTCTCCGGATTCGACAAGACTCACCCTAAGGATTCTGCCCTTGTCGGGCTCCCCGTCGGGAGCCGCGAGCACCTGCTTCAGCGATTTGATGTGGGAATAGTCTCCAGAATAGGAGTGAAGCTTGATCAGGCCTTTTAGCCCCCGGGGGGCGCCGAGCTTGGCGACCGCCAGCAATTCGTTCTCAGGCCTGTCGTTCATCGAAAATGATCAGTCCAGGATCTCCAGAATAACCCGCTTGGACTGGGCGTTGGCGCTGGCGGAAAGAATAGTCCTGATAGCCTTGGCGATGCGGCCGTTCTTGCCGATCACCTTGCCGATATCGCCCTCGGCTACCTTGAGCTCCAGTATGGTAGACTTTTCGCCTTCGATTACCTTTATATCGACAGCCTCGGGCTCGTCGACCAGGGATTTGACAATATACTCGACTAAGTCGCGTTCCACGTGATTCTCCTTAAAAGAAAAGAACAAGCCGCCGGAGGAAGCCTCCCCCGGCGATCGGACAAGGGCTGTGCCGCAGCTTACTTGACCTGGATGCTCTTCTTGTTGAGAAGCGAACGGACAGTGTCGCTGGGTTGGGCTCCCTTGGAGAGCCAGAACTTGGCCTTCTCCTCGTCGATCCTGATCTGCTTGTCCTCGGCTTCGATGGGGTGATACAGGCCGATCTCGTCTATGGTCTTGCTATCGCGGGGCGAGCGGCAGTCCATGATGACGATGCGGTAATAGGGACGGGCTTTGGCGCCGAATTTCTTGAGCCTAATCTTGACGCTCACAGATTCCTCCTGAACAGTAAAGGGAACTTGGATCCTATTAATAGATTCACATACCCCCGGATTTAGGATCCGAATCGGGGAATTGCGCCTGAGTTTTATACCCGAAGAACCCCGTTAAGTCAACTCATGCTCAGGAGAACCTCCTCTCCGGCTTATTGCAGCCAGCGCCTTTGGCGTATACTATCGGCTCAATGCTTCCCTTTTCCAGCCGCTCCCTCCTCCTGGCACCCATGGTGGGCATAACCAACCGCGCCTTCAGAACGCTCCTGGAAGAACTGGGCGGCCCCGATTACGCCTTCACCGAAATGGCCAGCGCCGAAGCATATATCTCCAACGCGCCCTTCGAGTCGGTTTATACCGATCCCCGACCCCGGCCCGAACGGACATCGGTGCAGTTTTTCGCCCGGAGCGCCGAAAGTCTCGCCGCTGCCTGCGCAAAGTTGAAAAACAACACACTCCACGGGTTGCCCGCGGGGGTGGACATAAACTTCGGATGTTCCGCCCCCCACATACGCAGCAAGAAAGGGGGCTCGGCGTGGAGCTCTGATCCGGAGCAGGCGGCGGAACTGGTGGCCGCCGCGAGGTCGGTCTGGCCGGGGACGCTCTCTGCCAAGGTGCGGCTAGGTCCCGACGATGACTATGACAGGCTTCTGGCCTTTTGCAGTCGCATAGTCGAGGCCGGACTGGATTTTCTCTGCATCCATCCCCGGCGGGACGACCAGAAGTTCAAAGGAAAAGCCAGGCATGGGTATAGCCTTAGGCTGGCCAAAGATATTCCCTGCCCCTTGGCGGCTAACGGCGATATCGTCAGCGCAGCTCAGCTTGCGATGCTTTTTAACGAGAATGGAAGTGGCGCGAAAATGACGGAAGGCGGCGCTGAAAAAAAGGAATTAGACGCCGACCTGCAGGGAGCAATCGTTACCGATCACCCCAGCGGCACTGGCGGCGCCGGCGTCTATGCAGCAATGATCGGCAGAGAAGCCGTACGGAAACCCTGGATATTCGCCCTTTTGCGGGCTTCGTTAGCCAGTGGCAGCATCGACAGGATGGCCGTGGGGCTGCGCTTTATCGCCCTGGCCGAGCTCTATCTGCCCGAGGCCTGGCGGTTGGAGAGCGCTCGTCGCTTCTTCTCCTACTACTGTGAGCAGTTTTCCTTTGCCCATCATGTAAAATACAAAACCATGAACAGCCCCAACCTCGGCGCCATGGCCGAAACCTTTGCGGCCTACTTCGACCAGCTGCCCGGGGATCGCTATTGGATGCAATCCCATTGACGAGCTAACAGTTTTACAATTATAGTTTTATTGTAAAATTTGAACTCAAGGAGCGACCATGGCGCAGACCCTAGCTCAAATGTTTCTGGAGATGACGGCCAGGCAACCCAAGGCTGTTGCACAGCTTTCCAAGGACAGCGGAGGAGTCTTCAGGCCGACCAGCTATACTGAATTGAAGGATGCCGCCGCCTCCTTCGCCGCGGGCCTGAAAATCCTGGGAATTTCCAGGGGCGACAAGGTAGGCCTGATCGCCGACAATCGCAAGGAATGGCTGAGCACCGACCTGGCCCTCCTCGGCCTGGGCGCTGCCGACGTGCCCCGGGGCTGCGACGCCACCGTTCAGGAAATCGCCTACATCCTTTCCTGGAGCGAGTGCAGGCTCGCCATTCTGGAAAATGAAAAACAGCTAAAAAAAATCCTGGAAGCCCGGTCCTCTATGCCCCAGTTGGACAGCATCATTCTATTCGATCCCGCCGAGGAAGCGACCCTCCAGGAGGCCAAGGACCAAGGCCTTAGCGTCCATCCTTACGAGACCGTCCTCGAAAACGGAAAAAAATACCTAGCCGAAGATCCAGGTTTTTACGAAGAAGAAGCCGCCAAAGGCGCACGGGGAGACCTCGCCACCCTCATATACACTTCGGGCACCACGGGAGACCCCAAGGGTGTCATGCTCAGCCACGGCAACTTTATGCATCAGACCGATTACCTGCCCGGACTCATCGGCGTCAATCCTGGTGAGATCTTCCTTTCCGTGCTTCCCGTATGGCATTCCTTCGAGCGGATACTCCAGTACCTGATTCTTCAGTCGGGAGCGACGATAGCCTATTCAAAGCCCATAGGCTCGATCCTCCTGGCGGACATGCAGGCTGTCCAGCCCCACTGGTTCCCCTCGGTGCCGCGGATATGGGAATCGGTCAAGGATGGTATTTACAAGAGCATCAGGCAGTCCAGCAAGGTTAAGCGGGCTCTTTTCGGATTCTTTGTGGGTGTCGGGGAGAGTTTCGCCTTTTTCCGCAATCACCTTCTAGGACGATATCCCCGCTTCAATCAACGGAGCCGGATCTTGGAGATCGCTGCGGCCCTCGTTCCGTTTATTCTTCTCGCGCCGCTCTGGGCACTCGGCAATGTCCTCGTGTACAAGAAGATAAAGACCAAGCTGGGCAAAAACTTCATCGCCGGCGTATCCGGCGGAGGAGCTCTGCCGGGCGCCGTCGATCGTTTCTTCGATGCCATCGGCGTGCTTATCCTGGAAGGCTACGGACTCACCGAGACGGCTCCCGTTCTCGGTGTCAGGCTGAAAACCCACCCCGTCATCGGCACCGTCGGTCCAGTACTCAGAGGGACAGAGATAAAAATCGTCGGCGACAAAGGCGAAGCCCTCGGTCCAGGGCAAAAAGGAGTCATCTACGTTAGGGGTCCCCAGGTGATGATGGGCTACTACAAGCGCCAGGACCTCACCGACCGGATACTGGACAAGGACGGCTGGCTGGACACGGGAGACCTGGGAATGCTGAGCTACAACGGCGAGATAAAAATCACAGGAAGAGCCAAGGACACGATCGTGCTGAGGGGCGGAGAAAATATCGAACCTTTGCCCATCGAGCAGCGACTGGCCGAGAGCGCCTATATCCAGCAGGCGGTCATACTGGGACAGGACGAAAAATTCCTGGCCGCCCTCATTGTGCCCAAGCAGGAGGGCCTTTTAGCCTGGGCTGAGGAAAACAGCATACCCTACAACGATTACGAGACGCTCCTGCAGCAACCAGTGGTCAAAGAACTCATCGATTCTGAAGTATCCAGCCTCATCAGTCCGAAGAACGGTTTCAAGCCCTTCGAGAGGATCTTCCGTTTCGCCCTCCTGCCCGAATCCTTCCAGCCCGGCAGGGAGCTGTCGGCCAAGCAGGAGATAAAGCGGCACGCGATAAATGAATTGTATAAAAAGCAGATCCGGGGGCTTTTCGCCAAGGACTAAGAATCTCACGCCGCACCGAAGCTGTAATGCCTTTTAGCAAGGCAGCTTCGGTGCGGCTTTTTACTGCAACGCTTCTTAAACGCTACGCCAGTATTATTCCACCTCAATGTCGCCCAGTACACTCTTGACGTGCAGACGCTTGGTGCCTTCGCCGATGCGATAGGCGCAGCGCCGTGGACCTGTTCCTGAGGCTATGGTTGTGCCCGGCGAACTAATCTGCCCCGACAGGGTCTCGGCTCGGAATTCCACATTGGCCTGCTCGAGCATGAGATTTATGTCGCCTGAGTAGGTCGTCGCCTCGCCGCCGCCGAAGCTGCCCGAAAGTTCCAGCTCTATGTCCCCGTCATGGGAAATGAGGCGGATTCTCCCCTCGGGCTTGAACACCGAAATATCTCCGTCCTTGGTTAATGCAATAACGTTGCCCTTGACCCTGGAAGCCTGGATATCCCCGCCCTGGGTTTCGATGTGAAGCGAACCGTTCACCTTGGAGCACTTGACCGAGCCGTCGATGGTGTTCACCGTGGCCGACCCGCAGTTCAGCAGGGTTACCGAACCCTGGACGCTGGAAGCCTCGACACTTTTTCCGCCGTGGATATGCACTGCGCCGAACTCCGAGATGGCCAGTATGTCGGACTCGCAGTCCCTGACATCGATCTCGCCTTTCATGCTGTGGACTTCCAGATCTTTGATGCAAACCGGCACCGCGAGGGCGACGCTTGCTGTGTAAACATCCTTGGGGCAGTCGTTGGAGATTATGAGAATCCTGTCGTGCCGCCGCACCGAAGCTTTCCAGGTTGGCAAAAGCGACGCATTACCGTGAAGTTCGTATTCGGCGTGGACCTTGTCGTCGGGTGAGGGGCTCAGGGTGATCGTTCCTTCAGGCATTCGCACTACCAGGCGTTCTGCTGCCTCGGATTCAATGTCCTCTTTGCAATAGCGGATTTCTAGGTCTGCGCCCTCACTCCTCATACCTGCTCCTTGGCGCACTGAATAGCGCGATGATCCCGATGATGATACCACAACCTCGAATTTTTGCCTAGCTTTTATGGTTTAGCCCCTTGACGGGATGACGGAGGAGTCCTACACTTTGGTTTGTATCATAAACTTGTTTATGGAGTATGAAAAATGATCGAAGTCCCCTCCAGTAAAGATCAAGATATGGACCTCGAGAATCTTGCCCAGACGCTTTCCGACCTAAGAAAATCTGTTCGGTCCAACAATCCCGTGCTTAAGGCAGTGGCCGCCTCCAGGCTCTACCCCACACTGGCTCTTGTGCTCGGACTCCTGATGGGCGGCTACTGCCTGGCCGTCTATTTCAATCCCTCACTTTCCACGAAAGGTTCCTCATGGATCCTCATCGCGGCCTTACTGGCGGCAGGCGGCGCCGTAAAACTGCTGGCCACGAACCGCATCGCCGGGCGGCTCCCCAACGGCAGCTTCTCCGTTGTTCTACGGGCAATATATGGCGGCAAGGCCGCGAGCTTCTTCGCCAGCGCGGCCATCTGCATTGTGACAGGCATCGTTTTCATAGTGCGTTCAGGCCACCCCTGGTTTATTGCCCCCATGATTTCCATTTTCATTACCTTTGCCGCCCACACCTTGGATCTCCTCATCGATCTGCCCGAGTACAGGGTTCTAGCCTGGTCTTCACTGGTGTCGGGGCTATCGGCCCTTTTCTTTATCGAGTCGGCGCCCTGGCTCTGGACTGGCTTCATCGCCATTTTCAGTTTTGGACTGTTCGGCATAACGGGACTCCTGCGGGCTAAGGTTGCGCCCGAATCGGGATACAAGGCCTGAAAATGGGCAGCACCGTTCCGCCGGATCCGGAAAAAATAATCCACGAGCGGGCCAGGCTCAGGATTCTAGTATACTTAGCCTCGAGCCCCGAAGCCGAAGTAGGTTTTCCGTCCCTGAGGCAGGATTTGGACATGAGCGCCGGCAACCTGTCCATACAGCTCAGGACGCTGGAAGAGGCCGGATATATCGGCATCCATAAAAGCTTCAAGGGTAGAAAGCCCTATACGGGAATTAGGCTCAATCCCCAGGGAGAAGCCGCGCTCAAGCGCTATCTGGATGAAATGGAATCAATACTGAATGCAGTACGGAAAAAGAATCCCCAAGATTCGAAGGAGTAGCCATGACAATTCTGACATTATCCAAGATCACCAAGACCTATCGGAAAGGCGACATCGAAGTCAAAGCCTTGGGCGGCATTGACCTGGATCTGGAAAAAGGAGAGTTCTGCGCGATCGTCGGCCCTTCCGGTTCGGGCAAAACTACGCTGCTAAATATTATCGGCTGCCTCGATAAACCCACATCGGGGCTCATCAGCTATCAGGGAAGAGAGCTCAAGGTACTGGGAGAAAAAGAACTCTCGGCTTATCGAAGGGAGCACGTTTCGTTCATCTTCCAGTCGTTCAATCTCATTCCCGTGCTCACCGTAGCGGAGAATGTCGAACTGCCCCTTTCCATCGACGGGTCTTTTTCCAAGGCCGCTATGCGAAAAAAGGCGATGGAAATGCTAAAGGCCGTCGGCATCGCCGACAAGGCCGACCGTTATCCCAGGGAGCTTTCGGGCGGCCAGGAGCAACGGGTCGCAATAGCCAGAGCCCTTATCAAGGATCCTTCGGTAGTGCTTGCAGACGAACCTACCGCCAATCTCGATTCGCGCAACGCCGAAGAAATAATACGTCTCATGAAACTGATGAATCAAAAATCGCAGACAACTTTTATTTTTTCCACCCATGACAAGATGATAATGGAAGAAGCGCAGCGGGTCTTCCATCTGCATGACGGGCTCATCGTCAACGACGAAAGGAAGGAAAAATGACCAAAACGCTGCTTTCCATTGCGATGCGCAACGTTGTGCGCCACTGGCGAAGAAGCCTGATATCGGCCATTGTGCTCACCGTCGGCATAGGCATGTTCATTTTTTTCGATTCGGTGCTTGCGGGCATGGACAGGATGACCATAGATTCCATGGTGCAGTTCAACGATGGCTCTCTCAAGGTAATGACCGAGGAATATTTCGACAATAAAAGGACGATGCCCTTGAAGTACGGCATTGCGCAGGTCGAAGAACTGGTGGCTGGAATGGAATCGACGTTTGCCGAGTCCTCGGCTACACCCAGAACTCCCTTTATGGCCTTTGCGTCCAACAGGATCGATAGCCTTCCGGCCTTGGGCTATGCCATCGATCCTGTCACCGATCCTAAGGTGTTCAAGCTCCAGGATCACATAGACTCAGGTACATGGTTTTCTGGACATCCTGATGGCGGAGAAATACTCATCGGCAAAATCTTGGCCCGGGATCTAGGCTTGAAGCAAGGCGACTGGCTCCTTCTATCGGCCAGGATGACCGACGAAAGCCTGAATGCTGACGAGTATAAAATTGCCGGCATCCTGGACATTCCCGACATGTCTCTCAATGAAAGCGGAATTTTCATGACCTTCGCCGAAGCCAGAAAACTGTTGGGCGACGATTTGCCAGTATCGACGGTTGCGGTATCTCTTCCAAGGCCGGCCAACCTTACAAAAGAGTTGAGCGATTCTGTAACGGCGGCGGCGCTCGTAGAAAAGAAATACAATGGCCTCAAAGCGGTATCAATAGCAGAAGCGGCCAACGACTACATGGCCATGCGCGACATGAAAAGCAAGTATTCAATGCTCATTATTCTTATTGTGCTTCTCATCGCCGGCGTGGGCATCGTGAATACCATATTGATGAGTGTTTACTCGCGCATAAAGGAAATTGGTGTTTTGAGAGCCTACGGCATGATGCCGATCCACATACGCAGGCTCTTTTCCATCGAGGGTCTTCTCATTGGCTTTATCGGCAGTTCCGCGGCCCTCGTTCTGGGCAGTCTTCTGGTTTGGTGGTCGGTGCGGTGGGGTATTCCAATAGGCGATTTTTTCGGCGGCCTCGATATGGGCGTTATTCCCATAAGCGACGGCCTGCGCGGCGAGTGGCATCCAGGCACCATGGCCTTCGGGTTTTTATTCGGCGTGATAGCCTCGTGGATATCGGCCCGCATTCCTGCTGCCAAGGCCGGCAAGCTGGAAGTCACCGAAGCCCTGCGCTTCGTTTGAAGGAGGCTCAACTATGAAATTATTGCCTTTTGCCTACAGAAACCTCCTGAGAAACAAACGGCGGAGCATTCTTGCCGCCGCTTCGGTCTTTCTATCGATCCTTTTAGTGATGTTCATGGCTGGATTCCTCCAGGGGTTCATGGACTCGATGGTGATGAATTATATCAAGAACGAAACCGGCCATATAAACATTGCCACCCAGGGCTATAGGGAAAGAGCCAAGTTTTTGCCCGTGGACGAGTACATCGAATCATCGGGCAAATTGGCAAATGAAGTCGCGGACGCTCTGTCAGCCATCGATCCCCAGGCAGTGACAGCCCAACGGATACGCTTCGGTCTCATGCTCTCCTCGGATGCGGGTACCAAGGAAGCATTGGCTGTAGCGGGGGACCCTGAGCTGGAGCGCAGGATGCTGATGCTGGACACGAAGATACTGCCCGGCGGTAAGTATCTGGACGCACCGGGAAGCGTGATTCTCGGCGAAGGGCTGGCCAGGGACCTTGCGCTTAAGGAAGGGGATACTCTCAAGCTCCTCACCCAGAAGGCCGACGGGGGATTGGGTTTTAAAAAACTTACGATAGCTGGCATCTTCAAGACCGGCGTCAATGCTTTGGACGGCTTTCTCCTGCAGCTCCGTCTCGAAGACGCCCAAACTTTGCTCGGTATCGAAGACGGCAGCCAGCAGATCGCTGTCATGCTCTCGTCCCAGCGGCTGATGAAAAAAGCCCTCGAGAGCGTAAGCGACCGGGTGAAGGAACTGGCGAGCGCGAATCCGTCCCTGGGGCTCTCGGTCCTGCCCTGGACGGCCATCGGAAGCTATCCTTCGATGATCCAGCTTCTGAACATCATGTATTACTGGGTATTTATTTTCGTGGCCTTTCTAGGGGCCTTTATAATAGCCAACGTGATGACTATGGTGATTCTTGAGCGTAAAAGAGAGATCGGCCTGCTCATGGCGATGGGGATGCCGAGAAAGCAGGTACTCAGGCTCTTTCTTGCCGAGGGAACCATGATCGGTCTGGCCGGATCCATTGCGGGTACCCTTGTCGGCGCACTGCTGGTATCCTTGGTCGGAATAAAGGGATTCGATCTTACCAGCGCCATGGCAGGCTTCTCCTGGCCCATGGACAACAGGATTCATCCTTACGTTTCCGGTTGGGCTATTGTTTTGGGCATAATCATCGGGAGCGCAGTCTCGGCTCTGATCGCCTATCTGCCATCGAAAAAGGCTTCAAAGATGTCGCCTGTGGCCGCCATAAAAGCCCTATGAGTCAGGGCTATCGAGGAGGAACAATGAAAATCGCGCAACGCGCCGCCGCAGTGGCGACTATGATGCTGTTTTTTGGATTAGGAGCAATACCGGTTTCGGCCCAAGCTCTGAGCGCAGACGAGATTTTATCCCGTGTCGACGCGAATCAAATGTTTTCAACTCTTTACTACGAGGGCAGGATGGAGATCGTCTCGGGTTCCAGATCCAAGGTTAAGGCCATGAAGGCCTGGTCGGAGGGGGAGGATAAGGCTTTTATCGAATTCACCAACCCAGAGGACAGGGGAACGAAGATGCTCAAGCTGAAAGATAGCCTCTGGATGTACTTTCCCTCGGAACAGGATACGGTGAAAATATCCGGAGCCATGCTCCGCCAGGGCATCATGGGCTCGGACTTTTCATACCAGGACGCGATGAGTTCGGAGGAGCTTTCGGCCCGCTACGAAGCCAGTATCGCCGGTTCGGAAATCCTCGACGGAAGAGACTGCCATGTCCTGGAACTCCAGGCCAGCGCCGGCGGCGTCCATTACCCCCGGCGCAGGCTCTGGGTGGACAAGGAACATTTTACCATTCTGCGGGGCGAGCTCTACGCAAAGAGCGGTACCCTCCTCAAGGTGCTGAAGGTTCTGGGCACCGTATCTCTGCAGGGGCGCCGATTCCCCTCGGCGGTAGAATACGCCGACCAGCTCAAGAAAAATTCCAGAACCCTTCTCACGATGGATGTCATCGAGATCAACCCGTCCATCGATCCGGGGCGTTTCAGCCTCCAGGCTTTTACGCGATGAGCCGATCGTTTGCACGTATCGCTGTCTTCCTGCTCCTGGCATCCCTGCGGGGAGTCTCGGCCCAAGAGGGATTGAGCCTTTCGGCCCAGGCCGAAACCGCGGCTTCCCTGCGCGCGAAGATTGCCGCTCCGTTCTCGGTCTCCCTCGGGAGCGCCGCTGGGCTCGGCCTCCTTGTAGAGGGGTCGAGACAGGAGGCTTCACTCAGGGCTCGAGCCCGTCTCTCCCTTCTTCAGGGCAAGGAGGCCTCCGACCTCTGGCTTGTCCTCAGCCTGCCGGGAAGCGGCGGCTACCTTCTCAGCGCCCCCGCATTCGATCCCGCATCGGCCGCGCCAACCGCTATTCTCGCCCTGGCCCTGGAAGAATTGGCCTTGCGCGGCCGTGCCGGCCCCATCTCCTTCCAGGCAGGCCTGAGCCATGCCAATTGGGGTATGGGCAAGGCCTTCAGCCCCGCCGATTTCTTCACCGGCATCGACTATTCTTCGGGCAGGCCCTCCCGCCGCTCCATAGTCTTAGCCAAGGCGACCTGGTATCCCACCCCGGTTTCCAGCCTGGAACTGGTGATGACGCCCTATTCCAGGATCGGCAAGGCCCTGGCGTTACGCGGGTATGCTACAATTCTCGATGCGCTTACTGTCGCAGTATCTGCGGGGCTGCATGAGGATGTCGGGTCCTCCTTTGGGATTCTTATGGGCGGAGCCGAGTTGAGTGTCGACCTGCCCTATGTCTCGCCCTACGGCGAAGCGGCAGCCAGCCTCGATCCGGCGAAGGGATGGAACCTGGAGTATTCGATACTGGCCGGGGCCGAGGCACGGATCGCCGATGTCAGCCTGGCGGGGGAATACCTGTTCGCCCCCAGCGAGACTGCCGTACACAGCCTCTATGGGGCGGCGGCCTGGAAAATCGATGAATGGTTCTCTCTCGCCCTTCCCCTCTCGTATACCCCCAGTCCGGAATCCCTGAGTTTCGGCGCAGCCCTCTCGGCAAGCGGGCTCGGCTCCATGGAATACCAAGGGAGTCTATCCTGGGAGAAAAATACCGCCGGCGATTGGTTTATCGGATTTATCCTGCAGGCTGGAATGTCGCTGTAAACACCCTGAGACAACGGCGTGCGGACCCGCCGGCAAAATGGAGGTAGAGCAGCCGAGCCTTCTATCTGCATCACCAGCGGGCGTGGCTTTTCGAACTATGGTCTGGAAATTGATAGCCCTCTGTGGCATACTCATCCGATCTCCAGGAGGGCAACCGTGTACAAGAACGTCGACCCGAAAGCTAATTTCCCGCAGCAAGAGGAAGAAACCGTAGGCTTTTGGGAGAAGAACGACATTTTCAAGAAGTCAGTAAGCCAGCGGGAGGGCAGCCCGGAATTCGTGTTCTACGACGGCCCCCCCTTCGCCACCGGCCTCCCCCATTTCGGGCATTTCGTCCCCGGCACCATCAAGGACATTATTCCCCGCTACAAGACCATGAGAGGTTTTCACGTCGACCGTCGTTTCGGCTGGGACTGTCACGGTCTTCCGGTGGAAAATCTCATTGAGAAAAAACTCGGGCTCAACTCCAAGACCGATATAGAGAAATACGGCGTGGCCGAATTCAACGAGGCTTGCAGGGCTTCGGTGCTGCGCTACGTGAACGAATGGCGAACCATCGTCACGCGCCTCGGCCGCTGGGTGGATTTCGACAACGACTACAAGACCATGGAGCCGGACTACATGGAATCCATCTGGTGGATCATGAAGGAGCTTTGGAACAAAGGGCTCGTCTACGAAGGCCACTACATCCTTCCCTACTGCCCCCGCTGCTCCACCGTCCTCTCCACCCACGAACTCTCCCTGGGCGGTTATAAGGACGTTCATGACCCGGCCATAACCATTCGCTTCAAGATTACCCAAGCGGCAGGCGCCCTGGGCGACCTTACCGACGGGTCCAGCTACCTCATTGCCTGGACCACTACCCCCTGGACCCTGCCTTCCAACCTGGCCTTGGCCCTGGGTCCCGAAATAGACTACGTCTGCGTCGTGGACGGCAATGAGCGCTACATCCTGGCCGAGTCCAGGCTTTCGGCCTATTACAAGCAGCCCGAGACTTTGAAAATCGCGTGGAAAAAGAAAGGCAAGGAGCTGGCGGGCATCCGCTACGAGCCGCTTTTTCCCTACTTCGCCAATCTCCATGCCCAGGGGGCCTTTGTAACCGTGCTGGGCGACTATGTCAGCACCGAAGACGGCACGGGCATCGTCCATACGGCTCCCGGCTTCGGCGAGGACGACTACCAGGTGCTAAAAGGGACGGGCGTGCCCACCGTCTGCCCCGTGGACGCGGAATGCAAATTTACCGAAGAGGTGAGCGACTATAAGGGGCAATTCGTCAAGGACAGCGACAAGGCTATCATGGAGCGGCTCAAAGCCGAGGGCAAGCTCGTCAAGCGCGAGCAGGTGTTCCACGCATATCCCCATTGCTGGCGCTGCTCCAGCCCCCTCATCTACCGGGCCGTGGGCTCCTGGTTCGTAAAGATCGATCCCATAAAGCCCCACATGGTGGGCTGCAACAAAAAAGTGCTCTGGGTTCCCGCCCATATCAGGGACGGCCGCTTCGGCAAGTGGCTGGAGGGGGCCAGGGACTGGGCTATAAGCCGCAACCGCTACTGGGGCAATCCCCTGCCCATCTGGAGATGCGAATCCTGCGGCAAGACAGAATGCATAGGGTCCCGGGCTGAGCTCAAGGAGCGTTCGGGTGTCGAGCTGGAGGATCTGCACAAGCATTTCGTGGATAAGGTGAGCTTCCCCTGCGAGTGCGGGGGTACCATGAACCGCATTCCCGAGGTCCTGGACTGCTGGTTCGAATCCGGCGCCATGCCCTACGCCCAGATTCATTACCCCTTCGAACACAAGGAAAACTTTAGCGACTTTTTCCCCGCCGATTTCATCAACGAAGGCTTGGACCAGACCAGGGGATGGTTTTACTCCCTGACTGTCCTGGCCGCCGCCCTCTTCGAGAGCCAAGCCTACGACGCCTGCATCTGCTCAGGGTTAGTCCTGGCCGAAGACGGCAAGAAAATGTCCAAATCCCTGCGCAACTACACCGACCCTGTAAAGGTGGTGGACAATTTCGGGGCCGACGCCCTGCGGCTCTTCCTCATGAATTCAGCCGTATCCAGGGGCGAGGACCTGCGCTACTCCGACGAAGGGGTGAAGGATGTGCTTAAAAGCGTCATTATTCCTCTTTGGAACGCCTACGGATTCTTTGTAACTTACGCGAACATCGACGGGGTAAAGCCTGGCGAACCCGATCCCGCCTCGATCTTTAATCCCCTGGACAAGTGGATACTCTCGGTCTGCGAGCGCATGGTCGAAAAAGTGACCGCCGGACTGGACGCCTACGAGATGCAGAGCGGCATCGAGCCTATCGTGGACTTCATCGACAGCCTGAACAATTGGTACATACGGCGCTCCAGGCGGCGTTTCTGGAAGTCCGAGAACGACCAGGACAAGGCCCAGGCCTACGACTGCCTGCACCGGGTCCTGCGCAAACTCATCCTGGTGGCGGCGCCCTTCATCCCCTTCATCACCGAAAACATCTACCAGAACCTGAAGCAGGAAGGGGATCCCGAGTCGGTCCATCTCTGCGACTGGCCTATCTACGATGTGCGATTCCGCAATCCGGAGCTGGAGCGGGATATGGACTCGGTGCGCCATGCCGTATCCATGGGCAGGGCCCTGCGGGTGGCCAACGATCTCAAGACCCGCCAGCCCCTGGCATCGGTGATGCTGGTAACCAAGGTTGCCGACGAGAGGGCGGTCCTCTCCGCCATGGAAGAAATTCTGCAGGATGAACTTAACGTAAAATCCGTCCTTTTCAGGGAAAACGAGGAAGACCTGGTGGAGTATTCCGCCAAGGCCAATTTCCGCGTTCTGGGCAAGGAGCTGGGCAAGGACATGAAGATCGCGGCGGCGGCTATCGAAGCCCTGGCTCCTCATCAGATCGCGATGATGGTGGACGGCGGCAGCGTGACGATTGAAATTGCCGGCCGCAGCCTGGCGCTGGACAAAGACAAGGTGGAAGTACGGCGCACCGAAAGGCCCGGCCTTAAGGTGCTCAACGAGGGCACCCTCACCGTGGCGCTCGACACGGTGGTCAGTCCGGAGCTTTTGCGGGAAGGCTATGTGCGGGACCTGATCAGGGGCGTGCAGAACCTTCGCAAGGAATCGGGTCTTGAAGTGACTGACCGCATTGCCCTAACGCTTGGGGGCGACACCGACTTGAAGGCGGCCTACGAAGAGTTCAGCGAGCTCATAGCCGGCGAGACCTTGGCCTCCGATACCCAGTGGAGCTTCGCAATCCTAGAAGCGGCCACTTCCATAGAGGCGGGGGAGAAAACCTGGCTGGCTTCGATTCGCAAAGCGTAGCCTGACGCGCTGCACCACGATTTGTATGGTACGCCGCGGTCCTTCCTTGGCGGGAACGGACCGCGGCTTTTTTTGCCCGGAACACCGGCTCAAAAGGGGGATGGGGCTCAGGTCGGATTTGCATCGATTTCAGCATAAATACCCGAAAAAAAGCGGATAAGATTCTTCCGCGCCCTGTCGATACCCATGGGGCGTGATATATTGTAACGAAGGTTTTACGGAAATGCTAAAATCCGGGCTGGTATCTGCGACCTCGCCCCGGCGCCACGGATGGAGAGCCCTGAACCGCGGTCCGGTTTTATGGAAATTTTCGTAAATATGGGTGGACTAGGCAACTTTTACAGTTTATCATGATAAAAAGTACTGCGTTGCATTTATAAACTCAATTTCGCAGGAGGATTTTTATGCATAAAGGCTCCAGACTTTTCGTTGCGCTTATGGCGATGCTCGTGATGACATTCGCCTCGTGTGCGACGAAGGACAAGATACCAAGCGAACCACCGCCTCCCGAGCCGACGACTACTACGACAGTGCCTGCTCCGGTTTCCGAGCCGGTAGCTCCTTCGGGTGCCGAGACGGGCGAAAAACCTGTGGTTGTTCAGCAGCCTTCGGTTTCGGAAATCGAGCTGCGCAATCTTTTCGGGCAGGCTAACGCGCTCAGGAATGAAGCGCTCGCCTACGGAGTCGACAAGGTCCTTCCCGAAGATTACGCCAAGGTCAACTCCGATTTTGCGGCTGTAAAGGCCGAATATGACGGCATAATGGACCAGGTAGGCTACGACGGCGTCAAAGCCTTCCCGCTCAAGGGAAAACTGGAAAACTCCGTTGCCTCCTGGGAGGAGCTGCTCGCCCAGGGCCTGCCCATGCGGGCCGACGAGGAGAGCGAAAAGGCCGCCGGGCTCAAGCTCGCCGCGGTCTCTGCAGGTGCCAGGGAACTGGCAGCCGACCGCTACGAGGGCGCAGAGTCCCTTCTTGCGGATGCAGATGCCCTGTATGAAAAAGGCTCCTACACTATGGCCATTCCCGCCTATCAGCAGGCTGCGGCAGCCTTTGACGTGGCTGCCGAAAAGGCAACGGCCAACGATCTGCGATCAAAAATCTCCGATAAGGATTACGCCGCGTACGCCGAGAACTTCTTCGTGGCGGGCGAACAGAAATATTACGCCGAAGAGGAACTCTGGGCCGCCGGATCCCTGGCGGACCTCAAGGCCGGCGCCAACTCCCTGCGGGACGCCAACGCCTACTACGGCTATGTAGTCTCCGCCGGTGCCGAGGGCAAGGCCCTGGAAGCCAAGGACGCCGCTTTGTCAGCCCAAGAGAACGCCCTGGCGCTTGGAGCCGACAGGAATGTCCCTGACCAGTACGCTTCAGCCACCGACATCATGAATGAGGCGCTGGCCAACCATGAGGCGGGCAACTTCGAGAGCGCCTCGCTCTGGTTTGCCGATGCCGAAGCAGCCTACAACGACGCGGCCGAAGCCTCGGCGGGTATGAAAGCCGAAAACGAGGCAGCCTTGGCATCCGCCAGGGAAGCGATAGCCGCGGCCGAGAATAAGCAAGCCGTTGCCGGCGTAGAGGACACCGTATATCTGCCCGAAGCCCAGTACTACCTGGCCAGGGCTGAGATTCAAAGCGGAAACGCACTCTTCGTCGATTCCACCTTCAACGCAAATGAAGCCAAGAACTACGCCGGGATGTCGGAACGGTTCCTGGACGGCGTAATCGCCGAGCAGGAAGCCGCAGCCAAGGCTCTGGCCGAAGCGAAAGCCCTTGCCGACCCCGCTATGGACGATGCGAGAACCAGGATGGCCTGGGCCGAGAACAACGAAATCGGCAAGGATTACCCTGCGCAATACAATGAAGCTTCCGCCGCCATGGAAGGCGCCGAGCTGGCCTATGCCAATGAGCGTTACGCCCCAGCCGCCGAACTGGCAGCCGAAGTTACTTCAGTGCTCTCCGATGACTTCCAGGTTCATGTTCTGGCCGAACGAGAAGCTGCGGCTCTCCTAGCCCAAGAAAAGGCCGAAGCCGAGGCCGCCATGGGCGACGCCATGACCAGAATGGCCTGGGCCGAGAATAACAATATCGCCGAAGACTACCCCGCCGAGTACAAGGAAGCCTCAGCCGCCATGGAAGGTGCCGAGCTGGCCTATGCCAACGAGCGCTACCTCCCCGCGAGCGAGCTGGCGAATGAAGTCTCTACAGTGCTCTCGGACGAATTCATGCAGAAGGTGCTGGCTGAACGCGAAGCCGAGGAAAAACTGGCCGCCGACAAAGCCGCAGCCGAAGCCGCCATGGCCGATGCGCAAGACCGGATGGCCTGGGCTAACGAGAATGGCATCAAGGAAGAATACCCCGAGGAATTCGGTGCAGCATCCACCGCCATGATCGCTTCCTTCAACGCCTATGGAAACGCCCAGTATCCCGAAGCTACCGCCAAGGCAGAGGAAGTCTCCTCGATTTTCTCCGACGATTTTAAGGCGCAGGTTGCGATGGACCGTGAGGCAGCAGCCGCCGCCGAAGCTGACAAGGCCGAGGCCGAGGCTGCCATAGGCGACGCCACGACCAGAATGGCCTGGGCCGAGAATAACAATATCGCCGAGGACTACCCCGTCGAGTACAAGGAAGCCTCAGCCGCCATGGAAGGCGCCGAGCTGGCCTACGCCAACGAGCGCTACCTCCCCGCCACTACCCTGGCTGAGGAAGTCTCTTCAATACTCTCCGACGAGTTCATGGC
>JAEZSM010000178.1 GCA_023421875.1 Spirochaetota bacterium
ATATCGATGCCCGCGAAGAATTTCTCCATACATTCGCCCCGATCCTACGTCAATCTATACCGCTGGTTGGGCCTGGCTATTTCCACCGAAGACAAGCCGGCACCCTGCAGTTTTTCCTTCATGGCATCCAAGGCCTTGGACTCGCCGTGAACCAGAAGTGTGCTCTTGAGAGTGCTTATATCGGTCTCGGAAAGCCAATCCAGGGTTTCCTGCCAATCGGCATGGGCGGAAAAAGCATCGATGGTTTTTACATCGGCGGCTACCCGGTAGAAATCCCCATGGATCCTCACTTCCTTTACACCGTCCTTGATTCTGCGCCCCAGGGTCCCTTCGGCCATGTAGCCCACGATGAGGATCGTGTTTTGAGGGTTGGAAATATTGTGGATAAGATGATGCTGAATCCGTCCTACTTCACACATTCCATCCGCCGAAATGACAATCATCGACTCCTTAGCCGCGTTGAGAGCTTTAGAATCCTCCACGCTCCTGGAAAAATGCAGGCTGGCGAAGCCGAAGGGATTTTTCGAGTGGGTCGTGAAGGCGTCGTGGGTTTCTTTGTCGTAGCATTCGGGATGGATGCGAAAAATGCCCGTCGCATCCACCGCCATGGGCGAATCCACCCAGATCGGGATGTCCGGAATCCTCCCCTTATCCAAAAGCAGGTGAAGGGTAAAAACCAGCTCTTGGGTCCGTTCCACCGCGAAGGCTGGAATGATCACCTTGCCGCCTGCTTCCACCGTAGACCTGACAACCTGCGCCAGTCTTTCTATCGCATCGCTGGTATTCTCATGCAGCTTGTTGCCGTAGGTGCTTTCCAGCACCAGGTGATCCACCCCATGCAGGTGTTCGGGGTCACGGATTATCGGCTTGTTCTTGCGCCCCAGGTCGCCCGAAAAACCTAGCACCCGCTGTTCGCCGTTCCTGGCCTTGAGCGTCATTTTAACCAGCGCCGATCCGAGAATATGCCCCGCATCCAGGAACTCGATGCTCACGCCTTCCAGGACATTGATCGGCCTGCGATAATTGATGGTCACAAACTGCCCCATGGTTTTTACCACATCCAGGTCGTTATAGAGGGGCTTCCAGTCGAATTTTTCGTTTTTCTTGGCCGCCTGACGGGAGAGGTAGTCAGCGTCCCGGGCCTGAATATGGGCTGAATCCATCATGATGAGGTTAGCCAAGTCCCTCGTCGCCGAGGTGGCAAAGATGTTACCCTCAAAGCCCTTTTTGACCAGATAGGGCAGAAGCCCGCAGTGATCGTAGTGGGCATGGCTGAGCACCACCGCGTCTACCGAACTAGGCTCGATATCGCCCAGAAGAGCCCTGTTTTTCGCGTCAGATTCAGCTCGCCGACCCTGGAAGGCCCCGCAGTCTACGAGAATCCTCTTTCCTTCAAACTCCACCAGGTGTTTGGAGCCCGTTACCTCACCCGCTGCTCCCAGCGCTCTAATATAAATATCCATAGGTATACTATAACACCGATCCTGCCTGCGTACTTGCGGAATTTGCCTAACTCGGCATACTATCTTTTTCAGCATGGCTGACCGGAGAACCTTGAATGTCGAAAAGCTCGCCTCGGGCGGGGACGGCATCGCGTTTTCCAACGGACAGGTTGTTTTCATCCCTTTCAGCATCCCAGGCGAGACCCTTCTCTGTGAAATCACCGAAGTAAATGCCGACTTTCTCAGGGCAGCCCCGCTAGAAATCCTTAACGCCTCTCCTGGGCGGATCGAAGCTCCCTGCCCACTCTTTGGCCGCTGCGGCGGCTGCAGCCTCCAGCATATAAAATATTCCCGGCAGTTGGAGCTTAAGGGGCAGATGTTCGCCGAATCCCTTGCCCGAACAGCCAAACTCCCGGGCCAGGAATTCAGCCTGCTGGCATCGGAACCCTACGCATACCGAAACCGAGTGGAGCTTCATGTCACCGCCGACCAGGGCTTCGGCTACATGGAAGGGGCTTCGGACAGAGCTCTCCGCGCTCCTGGCTGCCCAATTGCGGTCAAACCCATCTCGGACTGGCTCAAAACCCAGAACAGAAAGAGCAAGCCGGCCAAAGAACTTCAGGCCCGGATAGGACCAAAAGAACGCTTTGTCGTCTTTGCCCAGTCCAGCCCACCAGCCATAGAAGGGCTCGACGCGAAAGCCCAGGCTCTCGTCGGCGGCCGCAGGTATCGTTTTCCTTTGAGCCATTTTTTCCAGAGCAACCTTGCCATGACTGAGCTTTTAGTGGACAAGGCGCTCTTGGGTCTTTCAGGAACAAGGGCGCTGGATCTCTATGCTGGAGCAGGGCTTTTCGCCGCCGGCCTGGCCGAATCTTTCAGCGAGGTTACCTTGATCGAAAGCGACGCGCAGTCTCTGGAAGCAGCCCGGGAAAACGTCCGTGCAGGAAAAGCCCGTTTTGTCCCCACCGAGGTCGAGGAGTGGTTACGGGCCGAATCAGCCCGCTCGCGCCGAGGCCAGGGAGGGTCTTTTGACTGGGTCGTCGCCGATCCGCCCCGGAGCGGACTTTCCGCGGCCACCAGGCCATGGCTTAAAACCGCCCCCATAGGTGGATTGAGCTATGTCTCCTGCAACCATGCCACCATGGCCAGGGATCTGGGCGATCTCTGCTCTTCAGGCTGGCGTATCGAATCCCTCGATGTATTCGATTTTTATCCACAGACAGGACATATTGAAGCGCTGGCGCGCCTTGCGCCGCCCAAAGCCCTTAGCAGAGGAGGCTAGAATGAAACGAAGCGGACCATTTAAAGGAAGAACGATTTCCGTGGTCAACGATCTGTCCTTGGACGAGCAGCGGTATCTATATCGCAAGTCCCGGGAGCTCAAAACCCTCGCCATGAGCAGCGGCGACTGCAGCGCCTTTAAGATCAACGATCTGGACTATCAGGTGTACCTCATTTTCATGGAGGACTCAACCCGAACCAGAGAATCCTTCCGCAACGCCGCCAAATTCCTGGGCTGCAGGACCAACGTCTTCGACGCAGCCTCCAGTTCCTTCAACAAAAACGAGTCCATCACCGACGCGGTGAAAATGCTCTATGGCTATTCGGCCGATTCCTGCTTCGTCATGCGCACCAAGATGGAGGGAGCCTGCCGCTGGCTCGAGCAAGCCCTTTCCCGCTACGCCGAGCTGTCGGGCAAACCCCGGCCTGGCTTTATCAACGGTGGTGACGGAAAGCACGAACACCCCACCCAGGAACTTTTAGATGAGTTTTCCTTTCTCGAGCACATGGAGTGGAAAGAAGACCACATCCACTTGGCCCTGACCGGCGATCTCTACCATGGCCGCACCATCCACTCCAAGGCCGACGGCCTACGAATCTTCAAAACCGTCGAGGTCGACCTCATAGCGCCGGAACTTCTGTCCATGCCCTCGTATTACGTTGAAAAAATGAAGGACAACGGCTTCTCGGTTCGAATCTTCGAGTCCCTAGACGAGTACCTGGCCTCGGGTACGGTTGCTCCCATCTGGTATTTCACCCGCCTTCAGCTCGAGCGGATGGGAGAATCGGTGCTTGAGCGGGCGCCCAGCCTACGGCGCAGCGTAACCTTCCGAAAGGATATGCTGGGACTTCTACCCGAAGGCACTCGTTTCTATCATCCCCTTCCCAGGGACCGGATGCATCCCACAATTCCTCCCTTCCTGGACGACCTGCCCCTGAACGGCTGGGACGCCCAGTCCGCCAACGGCTACTGGACCAGAATTGTTGAGATCGGCATGGTCTCTGGTCTACTGGGTCAGGACTTTGAAGGCGCCTTCGCCATGGAACCCGAGATTGTCGAGGATTTTATTCTGGAAACCCAGGTTGAGGAGCATCGAAAACCGGAATACAAGGTGGGTATCAAGCCTGTCGAGGAGGGTATCGTCATCGATCACATAGCCTCCGGACAGCCGGTTGAGGACATCTGGAGCAACATCGAAGCGGTGCGGAAAATTCTCAAGCTCAACGTGCGCTCCAGCCAGGGTGTCTACCACTCCTTCAAGGGACCTGAGGTGTACAAGGGGATAATCTCTCTGCCCGACATTACCAGTTTTGGAGAAAAGGATCTGAAGAAGCTGTCGGCCATCGCTCCAGGCTGCACCCTCAATCTGATCAGAAATTCCAAAGTGGCTAAGAAATTCCGACTCTCCATGCCTCCCAGGATCTACGGTTTCGACGAAATATCCTGCAAGAACGAAAACTGCATATCCAACCCCAAGCACAACGAAGGCGTCCCCACCGAATTCCTGCGCAAGTCCGGCTCCACCTTCGTGTGCCGCTACTGCGAGAAGGAACATAACTTCAGGGAGATCTGGGATATTTAAGAAGGAAATTTCAGTTTAAAAAGTAGCGCCGGGTCGAAAGCCCGGCGTATTTTTTTCCTGCGGTTTTTTATCCCCGGCGTGAACGCCTGAACTCGTGCATGAGGATCGCTGCCGCCACCGATACGTTGAGCGAGTCCACATGACCCTGCATTGGAATGGAAACCAGGCTGTCCACCCGTTCGGCAAGGAGACGGGATAAACCCTCCCCCTCGTTGCCCAGAACGAGGCAGGAACGCTGGGCAAATTCACAGTCCTCGACAGCCTCGCCCCCCATCTCGGCCCCGTAGGTCCAGAATCCGGCTTTCTTGATTTTAGCCAGGGCGTCGGCCAGATTCTGTAATGTCACAAGGGGCACCCAGGCCGAGGCGCCGGCGCTTGCCCTGGCCACGGCGTCGCTCATGGGCGAAGCCCTTCTCGCGGGCACTACGACAAAGTAGGCGCCGAAGGCGTCGGCGGAACGCAGGATCGCCCCCAGGTTCTGGGGGTCTTCGATATGATCCAGCATCAGCACGAGGCTGGTTGCCGGCGCCTCGGCCAGCAGCTCGTCCAGACCTGCCTTCGACCCGGCATCCAGGTCGGAGCAGTGTAGAATAATCCCCTTGTTGTCGGGGTCGATGGCGTCCAGTGATTCCTGGCTCGCTTTTTGAAGAGGAATTCTGTTTTTTACGGCAAGATCGAGAATGTCCCGGACCCGTGGACCTTTGCGCTTCGCGTCCTGGCCTTCGGCCACTAGGAGGCTGCAGCCGCTTCCGCCTTTTCGCAGCTGTTCTAGAATGCCGTGCAGACCTGAGATGTAGCTCATCGGATCAGGGCATTACCGTAAATTCTTGGACAAGCTGTATCGCACTCTCCACCTGCTTGACCCCGGAAACATCGTGGGCGGCGTTGAGCGCCGAGTCGATGGAGGACTGGGCGTTCGCCACGCCGTGCAGCACCACCGATCCCCGCTCCACTGTCGCTTCCAGAAAATGAACTGGAATCTTCCTGCCGTAAATAATCTCGGTGACCACGTTCTGGGCCAGCACGAGGTCGGCGATCTTCTGCACCCCCGCCTCTTCCTTTTCCTTATCGATATAGACCTTGCGCAGAGAATCGATGGCCACGGCAGCATGGGCTGGATCGGTGCTCCCAGTGTTGATTGTCAGATCGTACTCTCTTGCATCAATCCAGTTGGTCGAGAAAAAGTACTTGTGAAAGCCTCCCCGGTCGTGATCGCTCTCCTCGAGGATCTGCAGCGCCCGCTTGTTGTCACATTCGTAAAGTTTTTTAGCCCGCTC
>JAEZSM010000213.1 GCA_023421875.1 Spirochaetota bacterium
GGCCTATACCGCTTATTCAATCAAATTCCTAATCAATTTAAAGCAAAATACAACAAGACACTTTGTAGAGATCTTACATCTCAATGGCATGAAAATTGGCTTTGTCGCGAACATGCTCTTTTCTGTCGGGAAATTATAACAGATGTAGCTGGTATCGCAGCTGATCTTGTTCTTTCTGACAAAGAAACACTCACTTCGAAATGTTTTGGGGAGAACGTGGAAAAATTAGTAGACTAAAAGAGAAGTATAAATTTTATTTAGTACAATCCCGAGCTTTTTGCAACTTGTTTATTACAGCCCTTTAACTTCGATTATGCTAAGTTCAAGGGGTAAGGCCACTGCTGAAAAAGAAAAGTGTATAAGATCCTAAGATAAGCGGGTTCGACTCAGGTCGGTCGCTCTAGAACAGAAAAACTCACATAGAGCGGCTTTTTCATTTGAATAGTCTTAAAAAAGATATTTTAACTCTTCATCCAGGGCAAATTACCTAGATCCACATTGCCCCCCGAAAGGATAATACCGACTTTCAGGCCTCGAAGGTCGATTTTTCGTTCCCATAAGACAGCGGCGGGCACGGCGGCAGAGGGTTCGATGACGATTTTCATGCGTTCCCAGATGAATTTCATGGCTTCGATTATTCCTGCTTCGCTTACAGTAACAATCTGCTCTACTCTGTCTTGAATAATAGGGAAGGTTATGGTTCCGAGAGACGTAAGAAGTCCATCGGCTATCGTTTTGGGGTTGACCGAGGGTTGGATGACGCCGCTGGCCAGGGAACGATAGGCATCGTCGGCCCCTTCCGGTTCGCCAGCGATCACCCGGATGCCTGGCTTTATTTCGGTGGCGGCAATGGAGGTTCCGCTCAAGAGTCCGCCACCGCCCACAGGCGTCATGATGACATCGAGATCTGGTATTTCTTCCAGAAGCTCCATGGCTGCCGTGCCCTGGCCGGCGATGACCCTTTCGTCGTTGTAAGGATGGACGACAGTGGCCCCGGTGCGGGCAACCACCTCGGCCAGCGTCGTCTCCCTCGCGGCAAGGGTAGGCTCGCAGAGAGTAACTTGTCCGCCGTAGCCCAGGACGCCTGCCTTTTTAACAGCAGGAGCCGTGCGAGGCATTACGATGTACGCGGGAATGCCCCGCATGCGGGCCGCGAGGGCAAGAGCCTGGGCGTGATTGCCCGAAGAGTGGGTTGCGACACCTTTGGCAGCTTCTTCGTCACTCAAGGAGAAAACCGCATTACAGGCACCCCGGAATTTAAAGGCTCCCACCTTCTGGAAGTTTTCACACTTGAAAAAAACCTGCGCGCCGACTACCTTGTCAAAACTGCCGCAGGTTACTACGGGTGTTCTGTGGGCATAGGGCTCGATCCGCTTCCCAGCTTTTTGTATCCGTTCCAAAGAGAGGCTCATGGCTGTTTCCCCCTCGCAGTGAGTATCATGCTTATCCTAGCGCTCTTGAAATCTCTTGTATAGCGGAAAGCGAAGGGGTGCTAAGCCCCTGCATGTACTGATAGTATAACATTAATAAAATCGCACAACGCGAGTTGATGTTAACGCTAATCACTGGACCAGGTCTTGCATTTCCTGGCCCAGTAATTGTTCTTGTTTTACCTTTTTCCGCCCTGGCCAGATGAATTGGAATTGCCGCCGGACGACGCTGGCGCGTTGGCCGATGCCTGCGCCTTGTTTCCTGGAGATTCGGGACTTGCGGAACCCGATGAACCCTGAGGCGTCCCCGGTTTGTTAGAAGTATCGGGTTTGTTAGGAGTATCAGGTTTTACCCCGCCCTCGCCTTCGCGCTTGAGTTCGCCGACCATGGCGCCTTTACGCTCGGTCCAGCGCGCTTTGAGCGCGTGGAATTCGGAAGAACCTGGATCGATGCCGAGTTTTTGCGCCAGAAGGCCCCATCCATGTCCATCGCTGTCCTGGGCGAGCACCAGGGCTTCATTCAAACCCATGTTTCTCTCTCGGGCGATCTCCAAAGCAAGCCAGAGCTGTCCTGGGCTGTAGCCCTCGGCGACATAGCCTTCCAGAACTCGAAGCTCGACCCTAAACGTGGCCTGCAGCTTGATCATAAGGGCTTCATGCTCCAAGGTGTTCAATGCTTCCAGGTCAACGATTTCCTCTTCCTGGGCATAGGCGCCGGCGGTAAACACGAAGGCCGCCAGTATCGCGAATAGAAAAACTAAACCATGTTTTGTCGTTTTCATTTCCTACCTCCGTCTATGTATACTCGGGGTGAGGCAGGGTGGTTGCGTTTTTTTTTCGAATTGCGTCTATACTACGTGCTATGCCAGAATCGCAAGAGCTGGAGAACGAGGCAATACGCCGCGTAGTGTCGGGGGACAAGGAAGCGTACCGAGTCCTGGTGCTCCGCTATAGCTCTCGAATTATCTCCTTCTGCCGTTCCCGCCTGGAGGCTTCCGGCGTAAGGGATGCCGAAGACGAGGCTGAGGATTTAGCCCAGGAGGTCTTTATTCGAGCCTATGTTTCCCTGCATCGTTTCAGACTTGGAGAAAGTTTCGCCGCCTGGCTCTTTGCTATTGCGGCAAATAGTGTAAAATCGAAATTCAGGTTCTTTGCCAGGCAACAAAAATTGGAAGAGTCGGCTGTCAATGCGGCGCTACTAGCGCCCGAGGGAGGCTCGGGCTCATCTTCAGAGGCTTCCCAGCTGATGCGTATCCAGGGCGAAGCCTTGCTGCGGGGAATTGCCCTGCTGCCCAAGGATCTCAGGCTTCCAATGGAGTTATATTATATTGGTGAGTTGTCTGTCGCAGAAACCGCTAAGGTGCTCAAGTTGGGCCAGGAAGCGGTGAAAACGCGGTTATTCAGGGGGAGAAAGGCCTTAAAAGAATTGGCTGAAAAGCAGAAACCTGATCGGGATTCGAGGGGTATATAGTAATGATGACCTGTGATGATGCCCAGGCGATCGTTTCCTCATGGATCAAGGGAGATCTAGACGATTCCAGCCTGCAGAAGCTCAAAGCCCATTTGGAGAGCTGCCAGGACTGCGCGCTCCGCTACCGCTCCCTGGT
>JAEZSM010000069.1 GCA_023421875.1 Spirochaetota bacterium
GGGAGGGAGGGCTTCGGCGATGAGGGCTGTCCTGCGCTGTAATATCGTCGGATAGGCAGCCCAGTTTCTCTGCATCGCCCGCAATCCTTTGGCCGCCTTGGAGATGGAATCGAATTCCATAAGAAAGGGCTTCAACCAGACCGTGCGTGTCCAGTAAGCCTTGGACACATCTGTCATGCCGATGCCCTTGCCGCTGGGTGCTTCTTTCCAGCGGCTTACGAGCTCTCCGTCCAGCCGGTTATAGTCCGGCAACTCGTCAAGCAGGTGATGTAAAAAGCCCCTGGCAGCCAGATAGGCGGCCCCATGGAGAAAACGCATGGCTGACGATAGCAGAAAGGAGCTTCCCTTTGCCAGTGCTCGGCGCTACTCTAGGGTTTGGATGATACCATTCCGGCTTCGAGGTTGCCCATGAGCACTATCCATAAAGTCCTAACCGAGGGCTTCGACCAGATAATCCGCGATCCGGTCTGGAGCGACATAGCCTTCGACAAATCGCTTTTGGCCTTGAGCCAAGATCCCACGTTCAGGCTCCTGGACGGGATACGGCAGCTGGGTCCTGTGGCCCTGGTATACCCCGGGGCGACTCATAGCCGCAGGGCCCACAGTCTGGGCGTTTACCATATAGCCCGACGTTTTCTGCTCGCCCTGGCCGATCGGGGCAGGCTGGAATCCTCCACGCCGCAAGGGGCCAGATCCTTCCTGGCCGCAGCCCTGTGCCATGATCTGGGGCACTACCCTTATGCTCATTCTCTAAAAGATCTGCCGCTGTCTGCACATGAGGCGATAGCCGGCGACATGATCCTCCAGGGCTCGCTTTGCAGCGCTATCGCCGACTGCGGTGCAAATCCCGAACAGGTGGCGGCCATTATCGACTGGAAAAGGCCGGGCGCCGAAGACCGGGAAACCCTCTTGTACAGACGTATTCTCTCAGGTGTCCTGGATCCGGACAAGATCGACTACCTCACCCGGGACGCTTATTTCTGCGGTGTACCCTATGGCATCCAGGACGCCGATTTCATCCTCCGTCGCATCGACGTGGCCGACGGCAAGCTCAACATCGACTCCCGGGGAGCCATGAGCGTCGAAGCAATCCTTTTTTCCAAGTATCAGATGTACAGGGCTGTGTATTGGCACCCCGCGGTGCGCTGCGCCACCGCCATGGTCAAAAAGTCGATTCTCGCTGCACTCAACGGCGGCATACTAGTACCACAACAGCTTTACGGTCTGGACGACGCGGGCCTCGCCCGGCTTTTGACTGAAGGTCCGAAGGAATTCTTCCGGCCTGCCCTGGACGCCCTGGACGGCAGGCTTTACAGCCTCGTTGCCGATATTCCCTTCGATCCCGATTCCAGCGTCCATACCGACTTGAACAATCTGGACAAGCGCCTGGAGGCTGAATCCACGCTGGCCATGGCTGCCGAGCTCCAGGAGAGCGAGGTTCTCATCGACATACCGGAACCGATCGGCTTCGAAACGGATCTGGACGTCGAGACTGAGGAGGGCCTTCGCCGATTCTCCAGCAGTTCGGCACTCTTCGGGGCCGAGGCTGCGGGGAGACTCGTGGCAAGCCTGAGGCGCATACGGATATTCGTACATCCTAAAGCGGCGCAGAGCGCCCTGGCAGGAATGGCGGCCGAGCTGCTTACCTGAGCTGGATTCGGCAGAATCAATTCGTTTCTCCACATGATTTTTTGACTACCCACCCCTCTATCCTGCCCGAATAGCCTGAAAATTCCTTTTTGTCTAAACATTCGTATAGTAGTACCGCGAAAAAATATTATTTCTGTCGATTCTTCCCTGTCCTGCTTCGTTGACTATCCTCAGTTACGGGGTAGAATAGGTGCTAAGTGGTAAATTGTGGGAAATGGTAGGAAATAGTGGCATGAATCTATTGACCGGCGAGTTCAGGAACACCCTGGACGAAAAAGGTAGACTTTCTCTTCCCGCCCGTATGCGGAGCGAACTGCCCGGCCTCAACCTGGTGCTCACCCAGGGGATCGATACGTGCCTTTGGGTTTTTCCGCCCCTGCAGTGGCAGGAGTTCTCGCAGAAGCTCATGGCCAGCACCAGTCTTTTCCAGGCCCGATCCAGGCTGGTCCAGCGCAGAATTCTGGCTCCGGCCCAGGAAGTGGAAATCGACCGCCTGGGCAGGATTTCCATCCCCCAGAGCCTGCGGGAATGGGCTGGGCTTTCCAGGGAATGCGTCATTCTGGGAATTTCCAAATACATCGAAATCTGGAACGCCGAGGAATACAAGAAATATCTTGAAGATAATCAGGGCGAATTCATGAGCGCCGCCGAGGAGCTGGGAGGCCTGACGCTCTAGGCGTCGGGATGCCTATGGAGGAACTGCGGCGGGAATCCGGAAACGGCACCGAAACGATCATCCACAAACCGGTGATGCTCAAAGAAGTACTCTCGTTTTTCGCCCAGCTCGAAAATCCCTCGCCGCTGGTGCTGGACTGCACCCTAGGCGCCGGCGGCCATGCCCTGGCCATGCTTGAGGCTTCTCCGGCGGCTTCATACATCGGCATAGACGCCGATCCCGAGGCCCTGGAGCGCTCGGCCCGGAGGCTTTCGGCGTTCTCTGGAAAACTCAGCCTGCGGGAAGGTTTCTTCGACGAGGTGCTTTCTGGCCTCGGCGAGTCCGCTGCGGCGGAAAAAAACTTCCGCAAGCCCGACTTTATTCTTTTTGATTTAGGACTTTCCAGCCATCAGTATCTCGGCTCCGGAAGGGGCTTCAGTTTTTCCGCCGACGAGAGCCTGGATATGCGACTCTCGCCCGGGCTAAAAGACTCGGCGGCGGATATCGTCAACAGGTTCGCGGAAGACAAGCTGGCTGACCTTATTTTTAAATACGGCGAAGAACGCTACTCTCGCCGCATCGCCCGGGCTATCGCTGACGCCCGAAGAAATGCCCCCATTCGAGGTTCGGCTCTTCTGGCTTCTATTATCGCCAAGGCAGTACCTCCCGCCTACAGGCACGGGAGAATCCACCCTGCCACCAGAACTTTTCAGGCAATCAGGATAGTGGTTAACGGAGAGCTGGAGCGTGAAGAACGGGCCCTGGCCCTGGCCGCAGAACTGCTGGCTCCGGGGGGAATCATTGTCGTGATCGCTTTTCATTCTCTGGAAGATCGGATATCCAAGCATTTTTGCAGGGAATACGGTAAAAACAGGGGCTTCGAAGAACTCTGCCGCTCGCCGCTGGTTCCCAGCCAGGAAGAATGCGAGGCCAACCCTGCCGCCCGGTCCGCCAAACTGCGGGCTCTGCGGGCCCCGGGAGCGCCAGGGGCATCGCTATGAAAATAGGAAGATTTTGGCTTTTAATGATCGGCGCCTGTCTGGTCGCCCTGGGGATGGCCTGGCAATCCAGCCGTTTTGCGGACCTGGCTGCCCGGGCAGACAGCCTTGAACGTGAGCAGGCGGCATGGATGGCCGAAAACCGACGCATCGAGGCGGAGATCGCCCAGCTTTCCAGCCGGGAGCGCATCGAGACACAGGCTCAGCGCTTGGGGCTCAAGAAGGCCCAGCCCGAAGACATTCTCAGGGTGATTCTAGCACCCGCAGGGAAGACGGAGGCGGGTAATGACTGAGGGTGCGGTAACACTGTTCAGCGCAGGCGAGGCTGCGGGCATCATCGGCGCAGCCTGCAGGGGCAACCTGGAGGCGGGAATAGGCAGCGTGACTGTCGATTCGCGCAAGGCGGTTCCGGACTCCCTGTTTGTCGCGCTGCCCGGCGAGAGGGTGGACGGCCACGACTACATCGAGGCAGCCCTGGCCGGAGGCGCGAAGACTATCCTGGCCGCGGAGGCTCAAAAGGAAAAAGCCCTGCGGGCTTTTTCGTCTTCCGCAATCTTCGCCGCCGGAGCTTGCCTCATCCTGGCCGATTCTCCCCTGCGCGGTCTCCAGGCCTTGGCCAGGGAGCACCGGCGGCGGCTTAAGAACCTGTTGCGCATCGGGGTCACCGGATCCTCGGGCAAGACCACCACCAAAGAATGCATCGCCGCGGCCTTGCGGCCCTCCTATCCCTCTGGAGCCCTCGCGATGAACGAGGGAAATCTCAATTCTGACATCGGACTCTCGCTCTCGATGTTCGGCCTAGGCAAAAACCATGCGGTAGGCGTATTCGAGATGGGGATGAACCGCAGAGGCGAGATGGAAGAGCTGGCCGCGATCTATGAGCCTGACATGGTAGTGGTGACGAATATAGGTACTGCCCATATTGGCATAATCGGCTCCCGGGAAGGCATTGCGGCGGAGAAAAAGAAGGCCTTTTCCCGCTTTGACGGCACGCAGACTGCCTTTGTCTGGGACGAGGATCCTTTTAAAGACTTTCTCGCCCTGAGCGTGCCCGGGCGCTTTGTGCAGTTCGGCCTTAGAAGCGGCAATGGTTTAGAGCGGGCCGAGGCTCTGGGGCTTCGGGGCTGGGATATCGTCTGGAAGGGCCAGCGCTTTATATTCCCGCTCCCTGGCCGCCACAATCTGCTCAACGGGCTGGCGGCTCTGGCCGTGGCTTCCGAGCTGGGGCTCGATCCTTCGTTGACCGCCCAGGGGCTGTCGTCGGTGCGACCGCTTTTCGGCCGCTCGGAGCTGCTGACCGGAAGGATCGAGCTGCTCAAGGACTGCTACAACGCCAACCCCGACTCCATGGCCGCCGCCATCGAACTCTGCGATTCGGCCCAGCCCAGAGCCAGGCGGGTCTACGTCCTCGGCTCAATGCTCGAACTGGGAGACGAAAGCCAGGCGGCTCACCAGGCCTTGGGCCGCAGGGCCGCCGAGTCCAAGGCCGACGCGCTTTTTTTCTTCGGCGAAGAGGCCGAGGCTTCGTATTTAGCCGCCAAGGCCCTGCGGCCCGGCGCGGGCAAGAAGCTCTTTCACACGGATTCGATGGAGGAGCTTTATCGTCAGGTACATGCCTATCTGCAGGACGGCGATCTTCTTTTGCTGAAGGCTTCCAGGGGCCTCGCCTTGGAGCTCCTGGCCTACAGGCTGGTCGAGGCGGGCTTCGCCGAGGAGACTCACCATGCTTCGTGAACTGCTGCTCCCTCTGGTTAAATACTTTTCTCCCTTCAACATATTCCGTTATCTGACCTTCCGCTCGGCCTACGCGGCGGTGAGCGCCCTCCTTATCGTATTTCTTTTGGGGCCTCTGGTCATCAAAAAGCTCAAAGTTCTCAAGTTTGGCCAATCGGTGCGCCTGGACGGTCCGGAAAGCCATCTGATCAAGTCGGGGACGCCGACCATGGGTGGCATACTCATTGTCATTTCCGTAGCCGTCGCAGTGATTCTCTGGCAGGATGTGCGCAATCCCCTTACCTGGATCGCCCTCTTTGCGCTTATCGGCTTTGGCCTGATCGGCAGCGCCGACGACTGGCTCAAGATCAAGAGAAAGAATTCCGACGGTCTCTCGGCGGGCAAGAAGCTGGTTTTGCAGTTTCTGGTTTCCGGTGTCGTAGCGGTGGGGCTCTATCTGAACGGGGGCGAGAGCGCGACAAAGCTCTACATCCCCTTCTTCAAGAATTACATCATCGATCTGGGCGTGGCCTGGATTCCCCTGGCCATGATCTATGTCACCGCCTGGTCCAACGCGGTGAATATCACCGACGGCCTGGACGGACTGGCCACGGGACTGGTCATAATGGCCCTTCTGGCCTTTTCCATCCTCACGTATGTGAGCGGGCGGGCCGACTGGTCTGCCTATTTGGGGATTCCCTATATCCTGGGCGCCGGAGAGCTTACTGTCTTCAATCTTGCGCTTCTGGGCGCCTGCACGGGCTTTCTCTGGTTCAATTCCCATCCCGCCGAGGTTTTTATGGGCGACTCGGGCTCCCTGGCCCTGGGCGGCGTCTTGGCCGTTCTCTCCCTTATCGTCAAGAAGGAAGTTCTCCTTCTCCTTATCGGAGGGGTTTTCGTCATGGAATTGGGCTCGGTGATGCTCCAGGTTCTCTATTTCAAGGCAACCAAGGGCAAGCGTCTTTTCAGGATGGCGCCCATTCACCATCATTTTGAACTTTCGGGTCTCAAGGAAACCAAGGTTGTCGTCCGGTTCTGGATACTGGGCGGCATGTTCGCCCTGCTGGCGCTCTCGACGCTGAAGATCCAGTAGCCATGGCCATGAGAATACTGGACGGGGCTGCGGCGGGAAGACAGGGGGACGAAGGCTCCCTGTCCGGCTTCCTGGGCTCCTTTGCCACCCTCGCCCTCATGGGCTTTGTCGCCATGTGGTCCGCCTCTTCTGGCTATGGCATACGGATGAACCAGGGCGCCAACCATTTCGCCATTCGTCAGGCACTCTTCTTTGTGCCAGCAGTCATTGTCTTCTTCATCAGCTCCCGCATCCCCCTGGACAAGGTCAGATCCTTCATCGGCCCCCTCACTCTGGTATCGCTGCTCTCCCTTCTGCTTCCCCTCATCCCCGGCCTGGGCGTGGAGATAAATGGAGCCAGGCGCTGGATTAACTTGGGGATCACAAATTTTCAGCCCTCCGAGCTCTGGAAGCCTGTGGTCCTGGTCTACACGGCGCATATCATGGCCAAGAAGGGCGATCTGATCCGCAGATCGGCCTGGGAAGCTGTCTTTCCCCTCTTTATCCTCAGCTTGGGAACGGCGATCATCTATCTCCAGGACGATTTTTCCACCTCCATGCTCGCCCTCCTGGCGGGGATAGCGGTGTTCTGGATAGCCGGCGTTCCTCTGCGGTTTTTCCTGGGCGTCTTTGTTCTCTTAGTGCCCGCGGCCATCCTCATGATCACCTCTTCCGAATACAGGCTCATCCGGGTCCTGGGCTATATAATCCCCGATTACGATCCCCATGGCATGAATTATCAGGTTCAGAATTCCATGCGGGCGATCATGTCCGGTGGAGTCTGGGGCAAGGGATTGGGTTTGGGAACCAGGAAGCTGAGTTCGATTCCCGAGGTGCAGTCCGATTTCGTCTTCGCCGCCTTTGCCGAGGAGACCGGTCTGCTGGGCGTGGCGGCTGTATTTGCCGTCTGGACCTTCCTTGTCATTGCCGTAGTCCGCCAAGCGAGAAAAAAAGACGCGTTTCCCCACTATCTGGCCCTCGGAATGCTCGCGCTTCTCTCCATTCAATTCCTGGTCAATCTCGGCGTAGTCAGCGGATTCCTGCCCGCTACGGGGATCGCGCTTCCCTTCTTCTCCGCCGGTGGTTCTTCTCTTATTTCCACAGCCCTGGCGGGGGGCGTAATTCTCAATGCGCTCAGGACCAGGGGCTTCGAGGCCATGGCGCCCCAGGGCGACGAATCGATTTCCGGAGGAAAGGATAATGAGTGAGACGAAGCTCAGCTCCCGGCCAAAGATAGAACTATTCCGCGAAGCCAAGGCCTTGGGAGAAGCTATGTCCGTCAAGGTATCCCCCGCTGCCAAGGCTAGCCCAGAAAAGGGCGCTTCCGCCTCGGATGCTGCGCTGAAGGATCGGAACAAGGCCCGCGCCCAAGCCTGGGCGTTTCTGGAACGCAGTTCCGCCCGGCGCGAAACGGGACTTCCCGGAACATCCGGAACTGCTGCATCGAAGCTTGTGGGCAGGCGCGGCGATGGTGAATTCGCAGCAAAAGCCGGGGTCGGGCGATCGGTCAAGGCCAAGGATCCTGCCAAAGAGGAAGGCGGTGGCCTTCTCGTTCTTGCCAGGACGAGTGAGCAGACCAGGCAGAAGCCGAAAAAACTCTATGACCAGAAAGCCGCTTCCTTGGGCAAGCAGGCTGCGGCCAGAGAAAAGGCGGCCAGGAAAAAGGGCAAGAGCGAGAACGCCAGGCTCGTCCTGGCATTCATGCTGCTCATCGGCCTCGGCGCCGGTCTCTATGCATCCCTTCCGCAGGTTACCAGGGTCAAGGCTGTGAGTGTCGAGGGAATGAAGAACGTCCTGCAGAAGGAGATTCTCGACGCCCTGTCGCTCAGCGAAGCAATCAATCTCATCAACGCCGACATTCCCGCCATGGAGGCCAGCATACTGGCCAATCCCAAGGTGGCTTCGGTGAGTATAGGCAGGGCCTTTCCCGACAAGCTCGTGGTTAAGCTCCAGGAGCGCAGGGCTGTAGCCTGTGTCCTCATCACCGAAGAACTGGGTACCCGCTCCATAGCACTGGACAGAGAAGGCGTAGCTTTTGCCTATATGGACAGCATCGCCTCGCCGGGCAAGCTTCCCGTGCTGTCGGGCATACGCTTCGAGCGCTTCAGCCCGGGGCAGAGCCTGCCCGAGTATCTCAAACCTCTTTTAAAAGATATAGCCGAATTGTCCGAACTGAGTCCTTCGCCCCTGGAAGCCTTTTCGGAAATACGCATAGAAAAAATCTCCGAATCCGAGGCGGAGCTGCTTCTCTATCCCTCGGGCAAGACAGTCCCTGTCCGAATGCCGGCCAGGCTTACTCGTGCGAGCCTGGGATCGGCCTTGCTGGTCCTGGATATTCTCGCCGGCAGACAGGGAGCTGAAAAGATCGAAGAGATCGATTTCCGCACGGGTACCATCGTGTACAGAAGCAAGGAGGCACAAGCTGGCTGATTCTTTTATCGTCGGTCTTGATATCGGCACAACATCGACCCGGGCAGTGGTCGGAGATTTTAACGAAGAAGACCAACTCGAGATCATCGGCGTAGGCGTCGCGCCTTCGACCGGATTGCGCAGAGGGGTAGTGCTCAACATCGAGGCGACCCTCTCCTCGGTCAGCGCGGCCATCGAGTCCGCGGAACTCATGTCGGGCCGGGAGATACACTCCTGCGTCATGGGTGTTTCCGGCGCAAACGTCGAATGCCTCAACTCCAAGGGCGTCGTGGCCGTGGCCGGGAAGGGCAGGGAGATCACCGCCGAGGACATCGCCCGGGTCCACGAGGCTGCCAAGGCAGTCTCCATCCCCATGGACAGGGAGATCCTCCATGTCATTCCCCAGGTCTACTCGGTAGATACCCAAAAGGGCATCAGAGATCCGCTGCACATGATGGGCGTCCGCCTGGAATCCGAGGTACACATCGTCACCACCTCGGTCACCACCAGCCAGAATATGGCGAAGTGCGTGAACAGGGCGGGCTACAAACCCGAGCGCCGCATCCTAGGCTGCCTCGCTGCCTCCAGGGCGGTGCTTTCGGATGATGAAAGAGATTTAGGATGTCTACTTTTAGATATAGGTGGCGGGACTTCTGACCTCATGGTCTTCAAGGAAGGGGCCCCCTGGTATACAGCCGCCATTCCGGCGGGAGGCATGCAGGTCACCAACGACATCTCCATCATGCTCAGCGTGCTCATGGACTCGGCGGAGCGGCTGAAGCGTGAGGCGGCTTCTTGTTGGTTGGAGTCGGTGGATGCCGACGAGCTCATCGTGGTGCCGGGGATCGGGGGCAGGGAGCCTACGGAGATTCCCCGCCGCAAGCTCTGCGCTATCGTGCAGCCCCGTATGGAGGAAATCTTCCTCATGGCCAAGGAGAAGCTGGAAAAGGCCGGCTGGCTCAAGGAAGTCAAGGCAGGCGTCGTGCTCACCGGCGGCGCTTCGCTAATGGCCGGTGCCAGCGAACTCGCCCAGTCGGTATTCGGGATGCCCGTTCATCTAGGCTCACCGCCGGTAATCGGCGGGCTGGAGAGCGAGTACAGGAATCCCGGTTTCGCGACTGCTGTGGGCCTTGTGCTTCTGGATGCGGACGCGCGTATCGCCGCCGATCCCTCCAGGGTCCAGCAGGCATCCCGCAAGGACAAGAAAAGTGCATCCAGTCTGGGAAAGGTTCTCGGCTGGATCAAGGATAAGTTTATTTAAGCCCGCCTGAGCGCGGTTAACAGCCCCTTACCGGGGCGAGGGAGGCTACTATGGCTATTGAAATTATCGATGACGAAGGCGCTGTCAATCCAACCGTGATCAAGGTGATAGGAGCCGGCGGCGGAGGCTCCAACGCAGTGAACAGAATGATCGCTACGGGCGTCAAGAGTGTCCAGTTTATCGCGGTCAATACGGATCTCCAGGATCTGGAGCGTTCCAAGGCCGAGATCAAGCTGGGTGTCGGTACCAAGCTCACCAAGGGCCTGGGCGCCGGCGGAAAGCCCGAGGTGGGAGAAAAGGCCGCCATGGAGGACAGAGAGATAATCGAGCAGTCACTCCGGGGCGCCGACATGGTTTTCGTCACCACAGGCCTAGGCGGCGGCACCGGCACGGGCTCGGCGCCGATCATCGCCCAGACTGCCCGGGACCTGGGTGCCCTTACGGTGGCGGTGGTCACCAAGCCCTTTGCCTTCGAAGGCAAGGTAGTGGGCAGGATCGCCGAGGAAGGTCTGGACAAGCTCAGGCAGGCGGTGGATACGGTCATCGTCATTCCCAATCAAAATCTACTTAAGGTTGTCGACAAAAAGACACCAATCAAGCAGGCATTCCTCCTAGCCGATGACGTGCTCAGGCAGGGAGTCCAGGGCATCTCAGATCTTATAACCCTCGCAGGGGATATCAACATCGACTTTGCCGACGTGCGCACGGTCATGCAGGGTCAGGGTGACGCGATCATGGGGATCGGCGTCGGCTCGGGCGAGACGAGGGCGATCGACGCGGCCAATAAGGCGGTCAACAATCCCCTGCTTGAGGATGCCAAAATCGAAGGCGCCCGCAACGTCCTGGTCAATGTCACCGGCGGCGAGGACTTTTCCCTGGTGGAATACCAGGAGATCGTCGATTACATCACCGAAAAAGCCGATGATGACGCCCACATCATCGCCGGCTTTGTCACCGATCCGAAGATCGAGGACGAGGTAAGAGTGACGGTGATTGCCACCGGCTTTGGTTCTCTCAGGCAACAGAGTATGAGCGATATGGCCAGGGCTGCCTTACGGAACAGGCCCGAGATCCGCAAGCCCACGAGCGACTACGTATCGCCCAAGGACTTCGAGCTCTTCGGCGAAAACAGTCCGGTCCAGGTAAAGGGCTATAGCTTCGAGAACCCCGCCGAGGGCGACGAGCTGGATATACCGACTATTCTGCGTGAAAAGAAATTCGGCGCCGAGAGGGTGGGAGCCAAGTTTTGACCGACCTGGGAACCCGCTACAGGGCTCACCTGCTCCTGGTGAGAAAGCGTTCGGCCCTCACCGTTGAAAGCTACCTGCGAGAGCTTGATGCTCTCGAGGAGTTTCTTTCCGGGCAGGGCAAAAATCCTCGGGAAGCTGACGGAGAAGATCTTTTGTCCTTCCTGGTCTACAGGCAGCGCAAGGGTCTTTCCAGAACGACTATGGCCAGGCTCGTGGCGAGCCTTCACTCCCTGTACAAGTTCATGAAGATGGAAGGTCTGCGCCGGGACGATCCTTCCCAGCTCATCCGTACTCCCCGGCAGGAACGGGCGCTTCCCGAGGTGCTGCAGCCCGAGGAGGTGGACAGGTTCCTGGCCAGCATCGATCTTTCCACGCCCAACGGGCTCAGGGACAGGGCTCTGTTCGAACTTATCTATTCCTGCGGCCTGAGGATCTCCGAGGCTGCTTCGCTGAGCTTCGACCGGCTTTACATGGAAGAAAAACTCCTGCGGGTCCTGGGCAAGCGCAAAAAGGAGAGGATCATCCCCTTCGGCGACGACGCCCACTACTGGCTGGGGCGATATCTCAAGGAGGGCAGGCCCTCTCTGGAAAAGAAAAGAAAGACCGACCTGGTCTTTCTCAACCAGGAAGGGGAGGGAATTTCCCGCAAGGGCATCTGGAAGCGGTTCTCGGGCATCAGGAGCGTGGCGGGAGTGTCGGCGAAGGTTCATACCTTCAGGCACAGCTTCGCCACCCATCTTTTAGCCGGAGGCGCCGATCTGAGAACGGTGCAGGAGCTGTTGGGGCACAGCGATATCTCCACCACCCAGATCTATACCCACATAGAAGAGGATGCCCTGCAGAGCTACCACCGGGAATATTTTCCCCGGAGCTAGCGTTTTTCATGGCGTATCGAGGAGGTTTTGGAAGCATGAATCCCGGGACGGCGCGTTCACATCTGCGGAGGATGAGAATGAAACAGTGGAAAAATCCCCGTATTCTCGCGCTCTTTCAGGATTCCTGCCTCGATCCCCAGCCGAGGGCCCCCGGCGGTAAAACCGGATTGCAGACACTGGCCATAGCGCGGATGGACTTTTTGCGAAGCCACGAAAAGCTTCTTCTGTCCAGGGCGGTCGACGCTCTCGAAGCGCTTGCCGCCTTGGAGCTGCGAGAGCTCGAGGGAATAATCCTGCGCTCTCTGAATAGTGAAGTCTGGAATCCGGCCGCCTGTATCGAAAGGGCCAGGAGGGACGAGGAATTCCTGGAACGCAGGGGCGTTGTTTTCATGAAGGCCGAGGACCCCGGGTATCCGCCTCAGCTCAGGGAGACCTACAGGCCACCCTTCGGCCTCTATGTGCGGGGAAGGCTGCCCGACCCATCGAAGCCCTGCATTGCCCTAGTGGGCACGAGGGCTGCCACGGGCCGAGGCTTGAGAGCCGCCTTCTGTCTGGCTGAGGAGCTTTCCGCCAAGGGTATCCCGGTAGTCTCGGGCTTGGCCTTGGGCATCGACTCGGCGGCGCACAGAGGCGCTCTCTCTGGCAGGGCCAAGACCTTGGCCGTCCTGCCCGGCGGCATGGACTCGGTCTATCCCGCTTCCAACCGGAGCCTGGCGGCCAGAATTCTCGACGAGGGGGGCTGCCTAGTGACGGAGAATCCCCCGGAAACGCAGATCAGGCGCTACCGCTTTCCCGAGCGCAATAGAATCATCGCCGGACTGGCTCGATCCTGCGTGGTCGTCGAGGCGCCGGAGGGATCGGGAGCCCTTATAACCGCCGAGCACGCGTTGAGCGAAGGGCGGGACGTTTTTGTGCACCGGGCCTGCCTCGGCGGAAGCAGAAATTCCGGCTGTGCAGCGCTGCTCGAGCAGGGTGCCATTGCGGTGGCCAAAGCGTGCGATGTTTTCGCCGAATGGGCTTCCTGCGGCGGCAGGAGTCCGGCATTTGCCACCGTCGGCAGAAAAGAGGACCAGAAAGAGGAGATGAAACTACATGGCTGATACAACGAGAAAAACCACAGCAGTCCCTACCCCGAAGGAATCTTCGAAAAAGACATCCCCGGGGAAAAAGGCTCCAAAGCGCAGGACCGCTGCCAAATCGGCAAAAACGACCAGGTCGGCAAAGACTGTCAAGGCGACCAAGGTCGGAAAATCGACAAAATCGGCAGGGTCAACCGCGGGAAAACACCTGGTAATCGTCGAATCCCCCGCCAAGGCTAAAACCATAGAAAAATACTTAGGCTCCAGCTATAAGGTCCTGGCCTCCATGGGGCACCTCATCGACCTACCCAAGTCGAGGATCGGCGTCGATGTCGACCATGGCTTCGAGCCCGAGTACCTGACTATCCGCGGCAGGGCTGGGGTGCTCAAGGCCCTGGTGGCGGAAGCGAAGAAATCCCAATCGGTACTTCTGGCCTCCGACCCGGACCGCGAAGGCGAGGCTATCGCCTACTTGATCGGCAAACACCTGGAGGAAAAAATTCCAGGGCTGCCCATACAGCGGGTCGCCTTCAACGAAATCACCCAGACCGCGGTAAAAGAAGCCGTCAAAGCGCCCAGGACTGTCGAGCTTTCCAAGGTGGATGCCCAGAAAGCCCGGCGCGTGCTGGACAGGCTGGTGGGCTACAATCTCTCGCCCCTGCTCTGGAAAAAGGTCAAGAACGGACTCAGCGCCGGAAGGGTCCAGTCTGCAGCGCTCAAGCTGATCTGCGACCGGGAAAAGGAAGTGGAGTCCTTCATTCCAGAGGAATACTGGAGCGTCGAAGCCTCGCTCAAGGCCGGTCGGGCGAACATCAAAGCCGACCTTGTCCTCTATAAGGGCAAGAAACCCCAGCTTGGCGATGAGGAAAAAGCCAAGCGCACAGTCGCGGCACTCGAAGGAAAGCCCGCATCGGTAAGCGATATACGGAGCAACGAGCGCGCCGTCCGGCCCAAGCCTCCCTTCACTACTTCCACCCTGCAGCAGACCGCTGCCAACAGGCTGGGCTTTACCAGCAAAAAAACCATGCAGATCGCCCAGACACTCTACGAAGGCGTCAATCTCGGTTCCCGGCGAAGCGGCCTGATTACCTACATGAGAACCGACTCTACCCGCATCGCCGATACTGCTCTGGACGAAGCCAGAGCCTGGCTGGCCGAGCACTACCCGGCCCAGCTGCCCAAGACCGTCCAGCGCTACAGCGCAGGCAAACAGTCCCAGGACGCCCACGAAGCCGTCAGGCCGACGAGCATCGCCAACACGCCTGAGACGATGGCTCCCTATCTGCAGAAGGACGAGCTGAAGCTCTACGCCCTTATCTGGGAGCGCTTCGCTGCTTCCCAGATGATTCCTGCCCTAGTCAGGGTAGTCACCGCCGATATCGGTATCGGTGATGGAATCTTCAGGGCCTCGGCCTCTGCTTATATCGAAGAAGGTTTCTATAAGGTCATCAAGCTTTCGGCCTCCAAGGAAGAGAAAGCCAGTCACAGCCTGGCTCTGGAAGTCGGACAGGTACTGGGCGTGGAGAAGATCGACGCATCCCAGCATTTTACCCAGGGTCCCTCGCGCTTTACCGACGCCACCATAATCAAGGCCCTGGAAGAGTTGGGCATCGGAAGGCCGTCGACCTACGCGCCTACGATCAGCACCCTGCTGGAGCGCTACTACGTTTCCCGCCAGTCCAAGCAGCTAGCGCCCACGACCCTGGGGCGGATGATCTCCGACATTCTTTCAGAATTTTTTCCCGAAGTGATCGGCGCGGGGTTCACCGCCCAGATGGAAAGCCTTCTGGACAAGGTCGAAGACGAAAAAGCCGACTGGGTCCAGGCCATGAAGGAATTCTACTTTCCCTTCAAGGGCAAGCTGGATGAGGTGATGTCCACCCTCTCAAGCAAGAAAGGCCAGCTGGACGAAAGCACCGACATTCTCTGCGAACGCTGCGGCAAGCCCATGGTAAAAAAATTGGGCCGCTTCGGCTTTTTCCTGGCCTGTTCGGGCTTTCCCGCCTGCAAGAATACCAAGAGCATTCCCATAGCCGTATGCCCCAAGTGTGGGGGCGACATTGTGGAGCGGAAAAATCCCAAGGGCAAGCGAAAGATTTTTTACGGCTGCAACCGCTATCCCGCCTGCGACTTTGTCACCTACGACAAGCCTACGGATAAACTCTGCCCCAAGTGCGGCTGGTTTTTGGTGGAAAAAAGCGACAGAGCTTCGGGAACCCACAAGGCCTGCATCAATC
>JAEZSM010000065.1 GCA_023421875.1 Spirochaetota bacterium
AGGCCGCCGATATAGCCGCGGTCCTGGTGAGCATGGTGGGCCAATCCATGCCTGTATTCTGGATAGCCCTCCTCCTCATTTTCGTCTTTGGCGTGATGATCCCCATCCTTCCGCCCTCGGGCTACGGTAGCCTCGCCCACCTGGTGCTTCCCAGCATATCCATCGCTATTTTTCTGCTGGCGGGTATTGTGCGGGTTACAAGGGCGAGCATGCTGGAGGTCCTCCAGCAGCCCTTTGTGACAGTAGTCAGATCCAAGGGCTTGGAAGAGCGCCTTGTTCTGTTCAAGCATGTGCTAAGGAACGCTTCCATTCCGGTGCTGACACAGCTGACTCTGCAGATGCGTTTTGTCATAGGAGGATCGGGGGTCGTGGAGTCCGTTTTCGGTTGGCCCGGCGTGGGGCAGCTGCTGGCCCAGGCCGCCTATGGGCGCGACTATCCGGTGGTCATCGCGGCGACCTTCTTTATCGCCCTCTTCATCCTGGCCTTCAGCATGATCCTGGACTTGGCTTATGGCCTGGTCGATCCGCGGGTACGAATATGGCATTGATAGGTACGAAGCAGGCAACCGCGCCCAAAAAGCGAAAGTCGCCTGCGGCGCAAGACTTGCCCAAGAGGCAGCGGTACTTCGCGACTCTCCTACGGCGCCCCCTCGCGCTGGCCGCCCACATAGTGCTGGCGCTGGCTGTCATAGCGGCAGTTTTCGCTTCGGTCTACCCCGTGGATCCCCTCAAGCAGAACCTCATGAGTTCTCTCATGCCGCCCAGCCTTAAAGTTGACACCTTCCCCGGCAGTCAGGCAACCATGCCCGCCTTCATGGGCACCGATGCCCTGGGCCGGGATCTGACGTCCCGCATCCTCCTGGCGATCCGCATTTCCCTGGCGGTGTCCTTCCTAGCCGTGCTAATCGCCACGGTGGTGGGGGTTTTTCTCGGCCTTGTGGCGGGGTATGTCGGCGGTGTCCTGGACAGCGTCATCATGCGTGTTGTGGACGCCCTACTCTCCCTGCCCTTTGTCGTCCTGGCGATTGCGGTCGTGGCTGCCATAGGGCCGGGCCTCACTAACGTAGCCCTGGTGCTCGGCCTCACTGGCTGGGTTACCTTCGCCAAGCTGGTGCGGGGCGAGGTGCTTAGGACAAAGGAATACAGCTTTATAGAGGCAGCCCACGCCACGGGCTGCAGCGGAAGGAGAATCCTTTTCCGCCACATTCTTCCCCAGACCAGCGGGATAATTCTGGTCAACGCGACCCTCACCATGGGGCAGATGATCATCTCCGAAGCCACCCTCAGTTTTCTCGGCCTGGGCGTGCCGCCTCCCACGCCCACCCTGGGCGGAATACTGAGCGATGCCCAGCAGACCTTTTTCGCCGCCTGGTGGATCGTGGTCTTCCCGGGCCTCGTCCTCATGGCGATTATCCTGGCCATCAATATTGCGGGTGATTTCTTGCGGGACTATTACGACCCGAGCGAAGAGGGCGCGCGATGAGCGGCATTAAAAGTGGGGCGAAGCAGGGCGCGATGCGGGGCAAAGCAGGGACTGCGATGAGCGGCGCAGCAAGCGGCACAACAAGCGATGCGGCAAACAACACAGTGGGCGCCGCGGCGAGTGGCAAGGCGAGCGACGCGGCGGCGAAGCCCCTTCTCAAGGTGCGGAACCTGCGGACCGTGATCGACACGGCCCACGGAACCTTTCCCGCCGTGGACAATGTAAGCTTTATCCTCAAGAAAGGAGCCGTTCTCGGCATCGTGGGCGAGTCCGGCTCGGGCAAGTCCATGCTCGCCTTGAGTCTTCTCGGACTTTTGCCCAGCAAAGCCCGCATCGAATCGGGCCAAGCCCTCCTGGAAGGAAAAGATCTCTGCGCCCTTTCGGAGCGGGAATTGCGGAGCGTGCGCGGGCGCCGAATAGGTATGATTTTCCAGGAGCCACTCACTTCATTCGATCCTCTATACACCATAGGAGATCAGATCGCAGAAAGCCTTCGCCGGCATTCGGGACTCGGACCTAAGCAAGCCAGGACCCAGGCGGTGGAACTCCTTGCCACCGTGGGAATACCACGGCCTGAGCTGGCATACGACGAATATCCCTTTCAGTTCTCAGGCGGCATGAGGCAGCGGGCGATGATAGCTATGGCCTTGGCTCCGGATCCCGAACTGCTCATAGCCGACGAGCCGACCACTGCCCTGGACGTGACAATCCAAGCCCAGATCCTGGAGCTACTCAAGCAACTCCAGCGCGAGCGGGGGATAGCCGTGCTCTTTATCTCGCACAACCTGGGTGTTATCGCCGAGATCGCCGATGAGGTTATGGTGATGTACGGCGGCCAGGTAATGGAGCGCACGGAAGTGGAGCGGCTTTTCGACGCGCCGGCTCACCCGTACACACGGTCCTTGCTTGAGGCGCGTCCCGCGCTGGACAGGGCGCCTTCGAGGCTGCGCGCCATACCGGGCCAGGTACCTTCCCTGGAATCCCGCCCCGCCGGCTGCCCCTTCCATCCCCGCTGTGGCCGCGCCCTGGATATCTGCGCGCGCGAGAGGCCTCCTGTTTCCATCCTCGGCCCCGACCAGGAAGTAGCTTGCTGGCTCCATGGAGAGAAAGCATGAGCCCGGCACTGGTGGAGATAGAGAATCTGCGGACGTACTTTCACGGTCGTCGCCAGCTCTACGGCGAAAGAAAGCCTGACATCCGCGCCGTGGACGGAGTCAGCTTCTCCATAGCACCCGGAGAGAGCTACGCTCTTGTCGGCGAGTCGGGCTGCGGCAAGTCCACCACGGGACGTTCCATCCTCCGCCTGGTTCAGCCCACTAGCGGAACGATACGTTTTGACGGCCGCGACGTGATGGCCGCAAACCCCCTCGAGCTGCGAGGCATGCGGCGCGAGATGCAGATGATCTTCCAGGACCCCTACAGTTCGCTAAATCCGCGCATGCGTGTCCAGGACATCGTCGCCGAGCCCCTGGTCGTGCACCGACTGGCCTCCGGGGCGGAGGCGGCGGCCCAGGCCCGCAAGATCTTGGACCGCTGCGGAATTCCCGAAGGCTCGGCCCGTCGCTATCCCAGCGAATTCTCAGGCGGGCAGCGCCAAAGAATCGTCATCGCCAGGGCCCTTGTGACGAAGCCCCGATTCATTGTGGCCGACGAGCCCGTGAGCGCCCTGGACGTGAGTATCCAAGCACAAATCTTGAACTTGCTCCAGGATTTGCAGGCCGAGTATTCCCTCACCTACCTCTTCATTTCCCACGATCTGGCGGTCGTGCGCACCGTGACCGACCGTATTGCGGTAATGTATCTGGGTAAGCTCGTCGAGGAGGCTGACACGGCTCGGTTTTTTGCTGGCCCCCTGCATCCCTACTCCCAGGCTCTGCTTTCGTCGGTTCCCCGGGATCATCCCAGGAGGGAGACGTCCAGGATTATCCTCTCCGGAAGTCTGCCCTCGGCATCGAATCCACCACAGGGATGCAGGTTCCACACGCGCTGCCCCGTAGTCGGAGTAAATTGCCACATCGATGAACCGGGATTGGTCGAGGTGGCACCGGGACACAGGGTCGCCTGCCATCGCGCGGCCAAAGCCCAGGACTTTGACCGTCATGGACTAGCCCGGGACAGGCAGTGAGGGGGCGATTACCATCGGAGAAGGAGTTGCGGCATGAATTCTATGAATCATCTGAGAGGCAAGGCGATCCTGGCGAACGGCTTTCATATGCTGCGCCGGGAGAAAGTCGAGGTCTTCACCGATGCTCTCATATCCGTGGACATGGAAGGTAAGATCGAATCCCTCCTCCAGCCGGGCGAAACTGGTTACGAAGTCGTGCGGAAGACAGCCCAGGCAAGCGGAAACCTGCTAAGACTTCCCGAGGGTACTTATCTCCTTCCCGGGCTTATCGATTCCCATGTGCACGCGCCCCAGTACCCCCAGCTTGGCCAGGCCTTGGATGTACCCCTGGAGGAGTGGCTCTACAAGTACACCTTCCCCCTGGA
>JAEZSM010000074.1 GCA_023421875.1 Spirochaetota bacterium
CTGCGGTCCCATCTCGCCCACTCCGGCGGTGAAGACCAGGGCGTCGACCCGCCCTAAGGCGGCGTAGTAGGCGCCGATATATTTCTTGATTCTGTAGCTTTCCATGTGCTGGGCCAGCTGGGCGACAAGGTCTCCCTTCTCGGCGGCCAGTTCGATATCCCTACGGTCGGCCCACTTGCCGGTGATTCCCAAAACCCCCGATTCCTTGTTGAGTTTCTTTTCCACATCTGCGGAGCTCATGCCGGTGCGGCGCATCATGTGGAATACGATGCCCGGGTCGATATCGCCGCTTCTGGTGCCCATGACGAGGCCTTCGAGGGGTGTTAGCCCCATGGAGGTATCGAAGGAGCAGCCGTTCTTTACGGCGTTGATGGAGGCGCCATTGCCGATGTGGGCTATGACGAGGTTGGTCTCGAAGGGATCCTTGCCTAAGAGCACGGCGGCGCGCTTGGCGTTGTAGAGGAAGCTGGTTCCGTGGAAGCCGTAGCGGCGCACCATGTGCTTTTCGTACCATTCCTGGGGAAGGGCGTACATGTATGAGGAGGGCGGCATGGTCTGGTGCCAGGCGGTATCCATCACGGCGCAGTGAGGCACGTTGGGCAGCACGGAGCGGGCGGCTTCAACGCCCATGAGGTTGGCCGGATTGTGCAGGGGAGCCAGGTCGGTGAGTTCCTTGAAGGTGTCCAGGAATTCGTCGTTGATGATAGAGGAGCGGGCGAAGCGGGAACCGCCGTGCACCATCCGGTGTCCCACGGCCTTGATCATCCCCATGTCGGAGATGACGCCGTACTCCGCGTCGACAAGGGTATTGAGGATGAGCTCGATGGCCACGGTGTGATTGGGGCATTCGTGCTCTACAACGTAGTCGGGCTTGCCCGCGGCCTTGTGGGTGATGGAGGAACCGCCGATTGTGACGCGCTCCACTATGCCGGTGGCTAGGATATCCTTTTTATCCCAATCGTAGACCTGGTACTTTACGGAAGAAGAACCGCAATTCAGGGTAAGAATGACCATACTCTCTCCTAGGGGGTTTTTGTCATAGTACCACCCGGGGAGAATCGCGGCAAGATGAGTGTGCGGCAGCCTGGTGCTGTGGAAAGCATGGTTGCGGTATAAAACTGGGCTGCCAGGCTGCCGGGCTGCTGAGCTGCCGGGCTGCCGAGCTGCCTAAGCCACCTTATAGCAACTGTACGGGATCCATATCGATTTCGAGGTAGACTGAAGAAGGAAGCTTCAAGCCTTCGATCAGCGCGTGGACGCTCTGGTGGAGCCCGCTAAGGCTGGATGAGCGCAGCAACAGCTGCCAGCGGTGGGAGCCGGCGATCATGCCCAGGGGGCACTCGGAGGGGCCTAGAAGCTCCGCTGCCGCGCTGGGCAGGTTCCTTCCTTTTCGGGCCAGCTGCCTGACCGAAGCAATACAGGCCTCCCTGTTCTTGGAGCGAACAACGAGGCGAGCGATCCGGGCAAAGGGCGGGAAACCCTGGGCTTGCCGAAGCATTAGTTCCCGGGCGTAAAAGGATTCCATATCCATTTCGCTGGCCAGGCGTATTACCGGGTTGTCAGGCCTGAAGGTTTGTATATAAACCCTGCCGTCGGGATCGTAGCGCCCCGCCCTTCCGGCCACCTGGACGATGAGGGAAAAAACCCGTTCGGCAGCCCTGAAGTCCGGCAGGTTGAGCCCAGCATCCGCCAAGACTAGGCCGACAGTCTTGACGCCAGGGAAATTGAGTCCCTTGGCTACCATCTGTGTGCCCAGAAGCAGGTCGATTTTCCCCGTTCTAAATTCTTCGAGGATGGATTCGAGGCTTCCCTTTTTGGTCACGGAATCGGCGTCCAGCCTTTTAATGTTCCAGTCGGGAAAAAGATCGGCAACTTCTTCGGCTACGCGTTCGGTGCCAAAGCCTTTCCAGCCCACATCCAGGGAGCCGCACTCCGGGCAGGCGGTGGGCGGGGAGGCCCTGTAGCCGCAGTAATGGCATACCAGCTGGTTCTGTTCCTTGTGATAGGTAAGAAAGACCGAGCAGTTCTTGCAAATGAGCTCGGCGCCGCAGGTAGCGCACACGAAGAAATGGGAAAAGCCCCGGCGGTTCAAGAAGAGAATGGACTGGCGGCCTTCGGCCTTGGTTTCCTTGAGGGCTTCGGCCAGGCGGGACGATATGGTGGATTTTTCGCCACGCATATCCAGTACTTCGATGGCGGGGAAGGCTCCTCCCGCCGGACGCTGCCTCAGGCTTTCCTTTTTCATGACTCCGCTGGCGCAGGAGTGCCAGGCTTCCACCGAGGGGGTTGCGCTGCCCAGGATAAGAATAGCCTTTTCCTTCAGCGCTCTGTGCATCGCCACCTGCCGGGCATGGTAGCGGGGGTTGTTTCCGGACTTGTAGGAGCCTTCATGTTCTTCGTCTATAACAATGAGCCCCAGGTTGCGAGCCGGTGCGAAAATTGCGCTCCGGGCCCCGATTATCATGGTGGCTTCACCTTTGAGAATGCGCCGCCACTCGCCCAGTTTCTGGGAGGGGCTCAGACGGGAGTGGATTACCGCGCAGCTGCCGCCGAAGCGCTTGCGAGCGGAGCGCACGACCTGGCCGGTGAGGGCTATTTCGGGCACCAGATAGATGACCGACCTGCCGGCGGCCAACTGTGCTTCGGCCAGCTGTAAAAAGACTTCGGTTTTTCCGGTTCCTGTGGGACCGTAGAGATAGGTCGTGGAAGGTCCTGCGGCAAGAATGCCGGCGAGGGCTGCTTGCTGTTCTTCCGTCAGGGCGAGGGCCTTGTCGCCGATCACAAAGTCTTCGAGCTCGCCCAATGCTTGGGGGCTTTCTCTTCTCCCCGTGGGCAGCATGGCTCCTAGGGCTTCGCCCAGCGAGCAGAAATACATGGAGGAAAGCCACTGCGCAAGGCTTACCGTGGGGCTGTCGAAGAGGGGTTCCTTGTCTACAGAGCGAGTAATGGGCTTGAGCAGGTTTTCTTCTAACGGGCAGGAGTCTGCTTCCTCTATGACGAAACCTGTGATTTTTTTTCTGCGCCCCAGGGGAGCTTCGGCGCGATAGCCCAGCCGTGCCGGGGATTTGGGGTTGTTCCTATACCAGTAGCGAGCATCCAAGGGAAGAGAAAACGCGAGCTTCAGGTAGGGCTTCGCATCTACTGCGCCCACATTTCCCGCCACGTCGATATTGGCTGCTTTGCCTCCATCGTCCGCTGCTTCCGATCCCTTCCAAGCGGGGACAGCCACTAAAGCCCCCGGCCCGGCGTTCTTCTCACTCACGGTTGCCCCGTTCTGCCTCGATGAGACTGCGGAGCCGCTTGAGATCCTCCCAGGCGGGGCGTTTAAGGCTTTCGTCCCTGAGCAGGGCCGAGGGATGGAAGGTGGGTACCAGGGAAATGCCTTCGAAGTCTCGTATAGTGGCTCGAAGCTTGTTGATGCCTTCGCTGGTACC
>JAEZSM010000240.1 GCA_023421875.1 Spirochaetota bacterium
TTCCGCGATTCTCCCAGAGGAACGAAAAAGGGATATGAAGGAACCTTCCCCGTCTCGTGCACCCGCAACTGGCGGGCCAAGCCCGCAGTGGACCAGAGGTCCGGTCTATTCGTGTCGTTAAGCTCGATCTTGATTGTGCGGTCCTCAAGATCGGCCGCAGCGTCGTCCCAGGCATCCAGTTCGGCTTTCGCGTTGGGCAGGACCGCCTCTAGGGAAGCGGCATCCATCGTTTTGCCCAGGAGCTTGAAAAACAAAGTTTCGTTGACTTCTATTTTAGGCATCGTAGCGCTCCATCATTTAGGCTGTTGCAAAGCTCTGCGCAGGCGGACGCTCTCCAGGTCAGGGCTGAAAAGCTCGCGCAGGTCATTCAATCCAAGGGCCATCAGGGCCATGCGGTCTATGCCCAAGCCCCAGGCCAGGACCGGGACATCAATGCCTAGTGACTTGGTGACCTCGGGACGGAAAATGCCCGAACCTCCCAGTTCGAACCAGCCCAGCACAGGGTGCTTTATGTGCACCTCCACCGACGGCTCGGTAAAGGGAAAGTAGCCTGGCACGTATTTGACTTCCTTGGCACCCGCAACCTCCACTGCAAACATCTCCAAAAAGCCTAAAAGGGTCCGTAGGTTCACATCTTCACCCAGAACGATTCCCTCGGTCTGGTAAAAATCGGAAAGATGGGTGGCATCGACCTTGTCATAGCGAAAACAGCGGACAATGCCGAAATACTTGCCCGGTACCTTGGCCTCCGGCAGCTGCCGGGCCGAGAGTACCGTACCCTGGCTGCGCAGGATGAGCCGACGGGTAAAATCCCTGTCGAAGGTATAGTTCCAGCCCCTGGACCCGGTATCGCCGCCATTTTCGTGGGCTGCTGCTACCCTGGAAAGATGGGGTTCCTCGATAAACTTGGCCAAGGAAGGTTTTTCGATGCTGTACACATCATGGATATCCCTGGCCGAGTGGAACTGCGGCATGAAGAGAGCGTCGGAATTCCAGAATTCAGTCTCCACCATATTGCCGTCGAATTCCTCGAAGCCGAGGGAAACAAGTTTGTCCTTGACGCTCTCGAGAAATTCAACATAGGGATTTTTACGGCCGGGAATAGTACGAGCAGGCGAAACACCGATATTGTACGGGCGGAAACTTCCCTTTTTCCAGTCGCCTGATTCGAGAAGCGCCGGCGTCAAAGCGCCCAGCTCCTCTCCGGTGACTCCCAGGGACTTGAGTATGTGCCGCTGCTCGGCGGTGGCTTCCGTAAGCCTGTACACAACCCGCTCCCGCTCTACTACCCTGAAGGGAGAATCGCCGGCGCCCCGTTTTTTAGCCACGCTCCGAATCACCTCCAGCTCCGCCTCGGAGAGGGATGTTTCGGCAATCGCACCACCGGCTTCTTTAGCCTTCGCCAACAATCCTTTGATAATCAGCACCCGCTGAGGGAAAGAAGCTTCTCCCACAAGGATGGCCCTTTTATCATCGTCCAGCCTCATGGTGCCGACCTTGGACAGAAGACCGAAGGCCGACCCTATGGTCTTCTGCTCGAAGCCCAGTTTTTCCGCTAGTTCGAAGAGCTTTGCGGGTCCTTGTTGGGCCACCATAGCGATGATGCGTTCTTCAGGACTCCCCTTTTCTGCGTACTCCTGCCCGAGGGCAGTGAGTTCAAAGTGGGTGGAAGCCGATCGCGCGATTTCGGCGATCAATCCCTTTCCCAAAAGCCAGGAAAAGGCCTGGTTTTCCTGCCCTTCCCTGAAATGCAGGTCCCTGCGTACTGATTCACCGTCGATTTCGCTTCCCGGCTCGTAGGCGAGAAGGATGCGGACTTCCAGAGGATGAAGAGTTTTAGCGATGCTTACGGCATCCATGTGACAGGCTCCATGGTTTTCGGATGAGGACGCTGCTGAACGCTTAGCGATCAGCTCTCGTTCCCTAAAGGGGCGAATGCGTCTATTAGCGAGGAGTATTGCCTAAAAAAGGCTTTATCGTCAATCGAGGCGATCCGGCCAGGTCTCCTCAACCTGCTTTTTGCCGCCCGGCTTGAGCAGGGCAGCCCTGCTGGTTCTTCCGTCCATCAGCACGTCCACCGCAGCATCCAGTCTTGTCCAGCGGCAGTGGGCGGTCTGTCGTGCGCAGGGCAGGGATTTTAGCCAGTCCCAATCCACGAAACCTTCATCGGTCTTGGCAACCTTGAGGTACCCGATATTCATGCTCGTGACATTGTGGAAAAAATGTGAGCCTAAGGAAGATTCAACCACAAAATCCTCGAGATCCGCCTCGATGATAACCCGGGAGCGGGAAATCTGGGAAAAAGTGACAGGTATGCCGAGCCATCTGTCCCTTGTTCCCCAGCGGCCGGGGCCTATAAGGATATAGCGCCTTCCTTCGCTGCGCAGGAAATTGTTGAGTTCCTCGATTTCTTCGGCCATCTCCACAGTCCTGGAGCGGTCGAACAATGTAGGATCCACCCAAAGAATGTCCCTGATATCCTCGAAACGGCCGTTGCCCATGGCCTTGTCGGAATATACAAAGCAGGATTTTCGATCTAGGGATTCCACATCCACATCGACTCGATCCTGCTGGTTGATCAGGGGTTTTAGCTGGAGAATGTAGAGCGCCGGATTCCCAGAAGCCTAGTCCAGGTTGAGCGCGTATTCTATCTCCACCGGCGTGCCCATGGAGCGCGTTCCCACATCCAGGATCATGGAGATTGCTTCGGCGAAGGGCAGTGCGTCGTACTTGAGAATATTGGCCAGATCCACGATCTTCGTGCCCTTGCCGCTGTCTCCGGGAACAAAGCGCAGATCCTGGGCGTCCCAGGTAGAGACGAGATAGGAGAATTTTCTATCCTTGGCGGCTGCCTGGAGCGGAAGCTCGGCCAGGCTGGCCATCTCTCCGGCAAGAAGCTCGGGCGCGCTGCGCCTGAGATCGAGGGCATGGAAACTTCGCTGGGTATTGTCCAAGGATTGATCCGCCGGCACCAAATCGAGTTTAGGATACCGGGGGCTGAAACGATGGGCCGCCCCGCCTCCGACAACCCAGGTTCCCAGCCCCAGGGCCGAGACGCAAAGCCCGTCTTCGGGCTTACTGTATGAAATAGGATAATAGTTATACGACTGCGCCACGCCCGAAACATGTGGATAGTAGTAGTCGCCATGTACCGAACCGACTAGCTCCTGAATCACTACCGCCATACGTTCCTCTTCCAGGTTGTAGCCTGTCATTTCGAAGTATGCGCGAGCCTCGGCGGAGAAGAGGCTGGCGAAAATCAGTCTGACAGCGTCACAGAGCTGGTTGAGACGCACTTCCGGATCGGGATGGTTGTTCGGGATTATGTAGGTATCGTAGATGCCGGAGAAGGGTACCATGAGCATGTCTTCGAAGAGACCCGAGGAGCGTACCGCCAGAGGCTTGGTGGTGGCTGCCAGAAAATGCTTCAGCTTGGCTACCAGTGGTCTTGAAAGCGGAATAGAGACGAAGCTTCTTCTCAGTTCATCGGTCTGAGGTCCGTAGAACGACGAGGTCCAGAGATTGTTGCTCTCCAAAAATACCTCGAATTCATCGATGCCAATAAACGCGGTGCGGGGAATCTTGATATCGATGCCCTGTATATAACGTGAAAATTCAAGGTTTTCCAGCAAGGATCGGATAAAGATGATCCCCCTGCCCTTGCCTCCCACCGACCCGTCCACCAGCCGGCTGACGTAGTTCTCCTCGCTCATCATGGATTCGTCGAAATTTGGCAGGATACCCCGGGATTTTTCTTTCCGCACGTTATCCAGGATTTTGACGATAAAATCACGCATCGCCTGGAGACTGGGAAAATCACTGATCCTATAAGGCCGCAGCACCTTGGCCATGAGGATTTCACCCCTTGCCATCAGCCAGGCGGAAAAATGGTTGCGCTCGGCATGGTGAGCCAGGCTCTCAGGGGGGAGAACATGAAGGATGTCGATAAACTCCTTCATATTCCGAGCCCTGTTCAGTTCCGTACCATCGGGCATACAGAAACGGAAAGAACCGAAGCCGAGGTTTTCCTGCAAAAAAGAAGCAAGCTCCATCTCCAAAGATTCGGAATTCTTGTCTGCGTAGGAAGCACCCATGGCATAGGCTTTCTGCCTGACTCCCGGTTCGCTCGACTGCACTAGTATGGAAAGATCGGAAATCCTCGTCTTTGCCATAGAAAGAAAATCGAAGCCGGCTTCCTCATCGCAGACTCCATGCCGGGGAAACCTCAGGTCGGTGATAACCGCCAGCAGATTACTCTCGTAGGTATCGAACAGCTGCTGCGCCTCTTCGTAGCTGGATGCCAGAAGTATTTTCGGCCTTGCCCTAATGGACAGAAGCTTATAGGTCTCGGTGACTTTTTCTTCTTCGATCAGTGTCTGGGTCTGCTTGAGCACCACCTTGTACAGGACTGGGAGGAAGCGCGAATAGAAGCGCACCGAATCTTCTATGAGAAGGATAACTCGCACGCGGCCGGCCAGCGTGTCGGCCTGGGCGTTTCTCAAGTCTTCGACGTATTTGATCATTCCCACGAAAAGTTTCGAGTAGCCGTTCCATACAAAAACCCTGTCTATCGCCGCCAGGTTCGGGGAGTCGGTGTCGAGCTTTTCGAGGCTGGAGTTGTTGGTTGCCATGAGGAGGATAGGTATATCGGGCCACATTTGCTTCATCGAATTGGCCAGACGCAAGGGAAGGTCGAAGTCGATGCCCGCCATGAGAATTACCAGGTCGAAACCTCCGCCCCTGAACAGATCCATGGCCGACTCTTCGGTATAGGCGCAGGTAACCCTGGGTATCGTGTTCAAGTTGAGCTTGAAGTACTCACCGTAGATCTGCTCGGTCAATATGCCGTCGGATTCCACTACGAAGGAATCATAAAGGCTGCCGACGAGCAAAACCTCCCGCACGCGGAAGCGCATGAGGTCGTGGTAGATGTTGCGTTCTCTCCGCTGTCTGTCATAGGCGCTGACTAGTTCATTGAAGTACATGGGAGCATGATAAACCAGAGAATAGGTATGCGAAAGAGTAGTGTTCTTAAGCTTGTTGAAAATAATCGGGTATAAAAAGCCTGATAAAACCCGCTCTTGATTTCTTTCTTTTCTTACTTTGTTTTACGGCTGTTTTAATAGAGCTTCAAGTCCAGACG
>JAEZSM010000249.1 GCA_023421875.1 Spirochaetota bacterium
ACTCTCTTGCATCAATCCAGTTGGTCGAGAAAAAGTACTTGTGAAAGCCTCCCCGGTCGTGATCGCTCTCCTCGAGGATCTGCAGCGCCCGCTTGTTGTCACATTCGTAAAGTTTTTTAGCCCGCTCGACCCGCACGGCAATGGGGGCGGTAATCTTGACCGATACGGCGTGGGGCACTCCCCGCAAAATGGCGTAGGCTCCCCGGCCCATGATGATGCAGTCGTTTTCCTGGGCCGCGTCCAGAATCGCTGTCTTCAAATAATGAAGATAATTATCCCGCTGCTGTGACAAGGATGCCCAAAAACCAGGATTTTTTTCGTCATATTTTTCCCGTTTCTCGGCGCTAATGCCGATGGAGTTGAGCTTGTCCTCCAGATATTCTTTGTCGATAAGCTTGTACCCGGAGATTCTCGTCAGCTCCTGGGCAGTCTCTTCGCCGAGGGATGCCAATTCGCGCGCTATAGTGATTATTGCCATATCTCCCTCCTTTCCCTGTTTCTACTGTATAGGCATCCGCAGGCAAAGTCAAATTTATTCTCCTTCGCGCATTCACTGCAACCTACAAGGCCGTTCGGAAGACCGCCGGCTCCCTGGAATAAGTAAAGCCTCGGTAGTATACTCCGCCCCTATGGAAAAACTGGGCGCCCTCGCCGCCTTTGCCACCGCCCTCTGTTGGTCTATCGGACCGATTTTCTTCGAGAGCGCATCGAGAAAAGTCGGCGCCCTCGCGGTCAACTTCTGGAAAGTGGTTTTCGCTTTCTCTTTCCTTTCCCTGGCGGGACTTATTACCCGTGGCATGCCCTTCCCCCTCGACGCCCCGGCCCGGATCTGGTTCTATCTCGCCATCTCGGGTCTCATTGGCTTCGTGATTTCCGACTTCTTCCTCTTCAATGCCTATATTTTGGTCGGTTCCCGCATCGCGATCGTCTTCCAATCACTCACTCCCCTTTTCACAGCCCTTTTCGCCCTCGTCTTTCTGGGAGAGCGCATGCTGCCCTCCCAGCTGCTGGGCATGCTTGTGGTCATTACCGGCATTTTGATTGTCGTATCCTCCAGGAGGAGAAAGCCGAACCTGGAGTCGGCACCGCAGGCCGAATCGGCAAAAGGCTACATCTATTCCCTGCTTGCATCGATTTTCCAGGCGGCGGGCCTGATATTCTCCAAGATCGGCGTAAAGGATTACGATGTCATCTCAGGCAGCCAGATCCGCATCGTAGCCGCCATCGTCGGGCTGGCGGTCCAGGCCCTGATCCTCGGGCAGGGCGTTAAAATATTCAAGGAAGTTCCCAAAGAAAGGCTCGCGTTCAAGAATATCGCCATAGGAGCGATTTTTGGTCCCTTTTTAGGCGTTTCATTCTCGCTCCTCGCCGTGCGCTATACACAGGCCGGCACGGCTTCGACCCTCATGGCTCTCACTCCCGTACTCATCATTCCCCCGACGATTTTTATTCTAAAACAGAAGGTCCGGCTGCGGGAATTTATTGGGGCGGCAGTGGCGGTGGGCGGCGCGGCCCTCTTCTTCCTGCTCTAGGCCTACTGTGATCGACGCTGCCGGAACGGCCCGCGCTGTCCTCGCTTTTGGCGCTCGTGAAAAAGCGCTTTCTGGAGTATACTCAGCATGACAAGGAGGGCGGCATGAAGGCTCTCGTAAAGACAAAAGCCGAAGCCGGGCTGTGGATGGAAGAAGTCTCCATGCCCCAGATCGGCGACAACGATCTGCTGGTCAAGATAAAAAAGACGGCGATCTGCGGCACCGACATACATATCTGGAAATGGGATCCCTGGGCCCGGCGCACTATAAAACCCGGCATGATCATCGGCCACGAATTCGTGGGCGAGATCGTGGACATGGGCAGGTCCGTCACCGGCTACCAGATCGGAGAACGAATCTCCGGCGAAGGTCATATCGTCTGCGGCGTCTGCAGGGCTTGCAGGGCCGGCAAGCGCCACCTCTGCCCCAATACCGTGGGCATCGGCGTCAACAGGGATGGCTGCTTCGCCGAATACCTCTCCATACCTTCATCCAATGCCTGGCACATGCACAGCGCTATACCCGACGAGATAGCCGCGATCTTCGACCCCTACGGAAACGCAACCCATACGGCCCTCTCCTTCGAAATGATCGGCGAGGACGTACTCATCACCGGCGCCGGCCCCATCGGCTGCATGGCTGCGGCCATTGCCAAGCATGTGGGCGCGAGAAACGTGGTGATCACCGACGTAAATCCCTGGCGCCTTCAACTAGCCCTGCGCATGGGCGCCACAAGAGCGGTGGATGTCTCCAAAGAATCCCTCAAAGATGTGCAGCATGAACTTGGCATGGTCGGCGGATTCGACATCGGCCTGGAAATGTCCGGCAGCCCCCAGGCCTTCGAGCAGATGATCGACAACATGTACAACGGTGGCAGGATAGCCCTTCTAGGTCTTCTACCCGACGAAGCCGGCATCGAATGGAGCCGGGTCATCTTCAAAGGACTTTTTATCAAAGGTATATACGGAAGAGAAATATTCGAAACCTGGTATAAGATGCAGGCCATGCTTCTCTCGGGGCTCGACATCAGCCCGGTCATCACCCACCGCTACGGCTTCGACGACTTCGAAAAGGGTTTCGCCGCCATGCTCTCCGGCGAATCGGGCAAAGTCGTGCTGAGTCTGGACTAAAAATGCCTAAAAACAGTCGCGACAACAACAGACGCCCGGCCTTCGGTCCGAATAGAAGCAAGGGCGGGGAAGCGGGGAAAAGAGCCGGGAGGCCGGGCTTTGCTAAGCCCGGACAAGCCAAGCCGCAGGCGCAGGATCACAGCCGCGCGCGCTCAGGCCCAGCAATGCCTAAACCCGAGCAGTTCTCCCCGCTGGAGACTTTTTCCATCGCCCCCGATTGCCTTCGCGCCCTAGACATCCTTCCCGGCATTCTCAATGAGATAGTTCCCCTTTCGCGCAGCCACAGGCTCGGTCTGGCTAAAAACATTCGATCCCTCTGGGAAGACCTCACCTCCGAGCGGGAACACCGAGCCTCGGAATACCTGAGCGCCCCGGCCTATTATTCAGCCTACCTGCGCTACTTCCTCCCCTGGAACCTTTTACGCCTTTCATCCTTCCTGCCGACCCTGAAGCTTCGACTGGACGACGAAGCTACCATAGTGGATCTGGGCTCGGGCCCCCTCACTCTCCCCATCGCGCTCTATCTCTCCCGTCCCGATCTAAGGTCGAAAAAGCTTAGCATTATCTGCACCGACAGGACCGAGAAGATTCTCAAGGTCGGCCTAATGGTATTCGAAAGCCTCTGCCTGCGTCTAAGCGGCGCCATGCCGCCCTGGACGATAAGCCTGCGGCGCCACCAATTCGGCATTCCCCTGTCGGAAAAAGCCGACCTTCTGACGGCTGCCAATGTGTTTAACGAATTCTTCTGGAAGAGCAAGGTCCCCCTGGGCATGCGCGCCAGTCTTACGGCCCGGCAGCTCCTGGGCTACCTGAAGGATTCGGGCTCTGTCCTCCTGGTCGAACCCGGCGATCCCCGCTCAGGATCCTTCATAAGCGCCCTGAGGGCCGGCCTGGCATCCTTCGGAGCCCTGCCCCTCTCGCCCTGCCCCCATGCCAGCGACTGCCCCATGCCGGGCATTTTCAGAAGCCTCGAAGGTCCTGGCAGCGAAGCCGGTTTCGGCGGCGAGGCGGGTACCCGCTCCAGGCCGAAGGGCTCCCAGGCCGTCGTGATGCCCAAGCACAGGGATAAATACCCCTGGTGCCACTTTACTATCGGTGTCGATAAGGCGCCGGCCTGGCTCAAAGCCCTGTCGGCCGAAGCTGGGCTGAGCAAAGAAAAGCTGGTGTTTTCCTATCTTTTATCGGCTATTCCCGACCCCCACGCGGCCGCCACCGCAACGGCCACTCCAAACGCCGCCAAGCCGAAGGAGTCCGGTGCGAGCCTGCGGGTACTCTCCGAAGCATTCGCCCTGCCGGGAGGCCTTTCCGGCCGTTATGCCTGCTCGCCGAAAGGTTATACCCTGCTACGCTATTCTTCTCTGTGCGCTTCGTATGCCAGCGGAGACCTCCTTCCCCTGTCTCAGGCTAAAACCGCGCAGGGAAAGGAAGAGAGGGACGAAAAGTCCGGGGCCATACTCCTCTCCTATTGACTAAAGACCCCGCTTCCCTATATAGTCCATCCTCGTCAGCAATGACACGGGGGCGTAGCGAAGCTGGTTATCGCGCTGGCCTGTCAAGCCGGAGATCGCGGGTTCGAGCCCCGTCGCTCCCGATCGCCGCAAGGCGTAAAACCCGTCATTCACTGACGGGTTTTTTCTTTATCGGGCTGTAGCGCAGGGGCTAGCGCGCTTGGTTCGGGACCAAGATGTCGGAGGTTCAAATCCTCTCAGCCCGAAAAAGCCGCTCATGGGAGCGGCTTTTACTTTTCCTGCGCCTTGCAAGCAGTTAAAAAGCTCTCACAGGCCAGACCTCGTCTGGAACTCCAGTCCAGTATTAGTTACAACCAGCTAACAAGTTGCAAATTTTGTTGTATACTTAACCCGGCATGAAAGAAGAATACACGGTCATTCAATCGGTGGACAGGGCGCTGCTGCTTCTGGAATACATCGTCGCGCACCCGGAAAAAAAGCTTACGCTGACCGAGCTCGCCGAGGTGATGGACTTGGACAAGAGTTCGGTTTTCAGAATCCTCACTACCCTCTCCAGGCATGGGCTGGTGAGGCAGGAAGAGGGGAAAAAGCTGTACAAACCGGGCTTTGGGATTTTCGGACTGGCTTCATCGCTGTATGAGCAGTTGAAGCTTCCTGTAGTCGTTTCACCCTACCTGAGAGAGATCGCCAGAAAGACCCAGGAGAACGCCCACCTGGCGCTTAAATCGGGCACTCAGGCGGTATTTGTCGACAGGGAACAGGGGACAAATCGGATTCTGACCAACACGAACATAGGAGATACCGAAGAGCTTCACTGTACTGCGGTAGGCAAGTGTCTTATAAGCGACTATTCGCGGGATGAATTGGAGATACTTTTCGCCGACCGGAAACTGGAGCGCTTTACCGAAAGGACGATAACGAACCTTGATGCCCTGAGCAAAGAACTCGATGAGGTAAAAGCCAAGGGCTATGGGTTAGATCTCGAGGAATACGAGCCGAACGTGGTCTGCCTGGCCTGTCCGATTATCAATTACCAAGGCAAGATTATCGCGGCCATTGGCATTTCGGGCACCAAGGACAGGGGACTGCTGGACTTGGAACGGAATGTCGAAATTTTGCAGGAAGCTGCGAAGGAGATAAACAAGCTCCTTTCCGGTACTGATGCTATAGGCGAAACAGCTTCTTGAGGCTGAGGGCGGTTTCCGCCGGTCCTGTCAGTTTCAGCCTTCCGTGCAGATAGGCCGATTCGATGGATTGCTTCCCTGAAAGAATGCCTGCCCAGACGCCCGCGGAGGTCTTGATGACGAGGCTGGGGTTTGCCGGGAGCTTATCTTCATCCACATAAACCGCAGCATTGCGAATCGCGATAGACATACGTTTTACGTTACCTGAAAATGCCGCTCCACTCAGTTCCAGACCCACTTCGATGGTTTCCTGTGCGGCGGCCGGGGCGCACAGCCTGGAAGGAAGCTCCCGGGTAAGCCGAACCGCCAGACGGGAAGACTCTTGGGAAGCCTCGGTGCTTTCGGTTTTAAGCAGCACTTTTCTCGCCCCCCGGGCTTCCCGCAGCTCGCCACGTTTTTCGAGGTATGCCACCAGCGGGGAGAGCATGGCGCCGTCCGGTTTTAAGCGCACTTCCCTCCCCGTCTGGGCAGAAGCAGCGATAGCAAGGTCGATGGAGAGTATTTCCATGGCTTGGGGGAAGCTGAGCCGGGGTTTCTCCTCTCCCCGGATCGCTTTGATAAAATTCCAAGCCGAGCCGATAAATCCCAGTTTCCAGTCCGAAGGAATGTTGAAATGGCGCCATCCGTTCCTGGAATAGAGGCTCACCGAGGGACCTTCCAGAAGGTTCCCCGTGCAGCGGTTGATCTTGATCAGGCCGGCCGAACCGGAGACCTGGATCCACTCGTCGTTGG
>JAEZSM010000006.1 GCA_023421875.1 Spirochaetota bacterium
GTATAGAGTCACCGTCAACGGTCAGTCCTACGATGTAGCGGTTGAAGAACTCGGCGCCGGTGCCGCTGTTGCCCGGTCAGCCGCTCCTGCCCCGGCTCCTGTGGCCGCTGCAGCACCCGCAGCCGCACCTACTCCAGCAGCCGCCCCAGCAGCAGCGCCCGCCGCTGCCCCCGCCGCTTCGGCCGGAGCGACGACGGTCAAGGCCCCCATGCCCGGCACGGTGATGTCGTTCAAGGTCTCGGTAGGCCAGTCGGTCAACCGCGGCGACGTACTTCTCATTCTCGAAGCCATGAAGATGGAAAACGAGATCGTGGCTCCCCAGGCCGGCAAGGTTGCCGTGCTCAGGGTGCCCGTGAGCGCTTCTGTCAACACCGGCGATCCTCTGATCGACCTCGAATAAGGGGGGTTGGAAGCCCCATGAGAGAATTCATAGCGGAATTCCTGCAATCCACAGGATTCCTCAACATAAGCATCGGCCAGTTGATAATGCTGGTTATAAGCTGTGTGCTTCTGTATTTGGGAATCTACAAAAAATACGAGCCCTTGCTGTTGGTGCCCATCGCCTTCGGCATGCTTCTGGCCAATATTCCAATTTCGGGCATTACGGACGGCCCTGTGGGGGATCAGCCGGGCGGCCTCATCTACTATCTCTACCAAGGCGTAAAACTGGGTATATATCCGCCCCTTATCTTTCTCGGCATAGGGGCGATGACGGATTTCGCGCCGCTGATCGCCAATCCCGCCAGCCTGCTTTTAGGAGCAGCGGCCCAGATCGGTATTTTTATTCCTTTTATCATCGCCACCTTTTTGGGGTTTGACCTCAAGGCCGCGGCGAGCATAGGGATCATCGGGGGAGCGGACGGCCCGACGGCGATATTCCTCACCTCAAGGCTCAAACCGGAGCTTTTAGGGCCGATAGCCATAGCAGCCTACTCATACATGGCGCTGGTCCCGATAATTCAGCCTCCCATCATGCGCGCCCTTACCACGCCCAAGGAAAGGGCGGTCAAGATGGCCCAACTCAGGGAGGTCACTAAGGCTGAAAGGATAGCGTTTCCCATCGGCGTCACTATCTTTGTGGGTCTCCTGCTTCCGGCGGCAGTTCCCCTGGTAGGCTCCCTCATGCTCGGCAACCTGTTCCGGGAATCGGGGGTTACCGAAAGGCTTTCCGACACTGCCCAACACGCGCTGATCAATATCCTCACCATATTCCTCGGGGTTTCGGTAGGGTCAACGGCCAGCGCCGCACGATTTCTCAATCCTGAGACCTTGAAGATCATTGCCTTGGGGTTGTTCGCCTTTTCTACCGGCACAGCCTTTGGCGTATTGTTCGGCAAGATCATGTATGTGGTGACTGGAGGCAAGGTCAATCCGCTCATAGGATCGGCAGGCGTATCCGCCGTTCCTATGGCTGCCAGGGTTTCCCAGGTGGTGGGCGCAGAGACCGATCCCACTAACTTTCTCCTCATGCACGCCATGGGTCCCAATGTTTCCGGGGTCATCGGCTCGGCGGTAGCGGCGGGAGTACTGCTCTCTATTTTAGGATAATCGCTGGTTAAACTTTCCCTGGATTAAAAAAGCCAGGTTTTTACCTTCCTACGCTTCCCGCAAGACTCCATAGAGTTTTGCGGGAAGTGCCATATTGAGGGGATATCAGAGGAGATTCCAATGAAAGTGCACAAATTCGGCGGTTCGGTTCTAATTGGAATCGATTCGTTTGAACAGGTTTCCAGGATTCTCAAAGGGTGCACCGAGGATATCGTTGTCGCCTCCGCGTTTTCGGGAGTTACCGACGAGCTCCACAGGATTGCCCAGATCGCATCTGCAAGAGGCGAATACAAGGAGGCCCTGGAATCTCTGTACGAGCGCCATGCGCTGGTTGCCCGGAATTTTCTCGAAGACCGAAAGCTTGATGCGGCGATCATCGATATTCGAGCGGTCCTTGCCAGACTCGGCGAACTCTTGGGAGGCGTTGCTGTGCTCCAAGATCTGTCGCGTCGGAGCCTCGACCAGATACTCAGCTGCGGCGAGCTGCTCTCGGCCCCACTCTTGGCCCGGATACTCAATGTAAAGGGTATCGAAGCCTTGCATGTGGATGCCCGGACGCTGGTGGTTACCGACGACAGCTTCGGAGCCGCTCGTTGCGACGAGCAGGCTACTCATGCCCGGGCGCGGGCAGCCCTTAGCGCTTCGAAGGGGGTCATTGTCACCGAAGGCTTTATCGGCGCAACCCCCGCCGGCGTTACCACGACCCTGGGGCGGGGCGGTTCGGATCTCAGCGCCATACTGCTCGGCGCGTCCTTAGGCGTCGATGAAATTATCCTCTGGTCTACCCGGGACGGTCTTTTGACCGCCGATCCTGAATTCGTGGCCGACGCCTTCCCTATTCCAGAAATTTCATTTCAGGAAGCCTTGGAACTTACCCACTTTGGAGCCAAGATACTTGAGCCGACCGCACTGCTGCCCGCGGTGAACGCATCTATTCCAGTGCGGCTTGCGAACCCTTCGAAGCCGGAAGCTGCCGGTACGCGGATCGTCGGGACAGCCGCGTCCAGCGATTACCCGGTCAGAGGGTTGGCCTCTATTCCTGAGGTATGCCTCTTGAGCCTGCATGGACTAGGAATGCAGGGGGTGACAGGCACAGCCCAGCGTATGTTTGGAGCACTGGCGAAAAGCAGGATAAACGTCATTCTAATCACCCAGGCATCCAGCGAATTGTCCATTTGCTGCGCCGTCAAGCCCGATGACGCTGCGGCGGGCGCCAAAGCGCTCCAGGATGAGTTTGTAGCAGAAATTGCCGCTGGCCTGATCGCCAGGCCTGCCATAGAACACAATCTATCGGTAATAGCCGTCGTGGGCGAACAGATGAAGCGCCGCACCGGAATCGCCGGCAGGGTTTTTTCTGCCCTGGGACGAAACGGCGTCAACGTGGTGGCCATAGCCCAGGGCTCCTCGGAGCTGAATATTTCAATCGTCACCCGCAGCGCGGGAAGAAAGAAAGCGCTCAACGTTATTCACGACGCTTTTTTCCTTGCGGGCATACGGACCGTCAATCTTTTTGTCACCGGCACGGGCCTGATAGGCGGAACCCTCCTGGCCCAGATAGAATCCCAGCGATTGAAGTTACTTAAAGAGCACTCCATTAGAATCAACCTGGTCGGGCTTTCAAATTCCCGAAGAATGCTGATCGACCCTAGCGGCATCCCAGTGGACCGATGGCGGGAATTGCTTTTCCAGGGCGAAAAAGCAGATCTTTCTTCATTCGTCAGCACTATGAAATCGCTCAACCTCCCGTCCGCCTGTTTCTGCGATTGCACTGCCAGCGATGCGCCCTGCGAATTCTACGAGGGAATCATGAAGGCCTCGATCTCGGTGGTGACCCCCAACAAGCGGGCAAACTCGGGCGACTTTTACCGCTATAAAGC
>JAEZSM010000026.1 GCA_023421875.1 Spirochaetota bacterium
CTTTCCCAGACATAGCCGGTCAGCGCTTCCATTCCCTTGGGAAATGACAACGAAAACCCGAATCGGCCGGCGTTCTTTTCAAGCCAGCGCCCTGCCTTCGTTTCTGCAAAGGCGTCGGTGATTGATCCGAAGTCAATGACAGTTCCAAGCTGGTGTTGGCTCGTTCCGGGAGCCGCCGAAACCCGCGAAGCCTCAATCTCCCCCAGCTCGGCAACGTTGCGGGCGTAAAGGTTCCGTTGATATTCGTAACTCCTGTAGGTCGAAGAAACCAGGAGTATCAAACCCTCCGCCTCCGCAGCCCTGCTCATGGTCGCGAGGGCATCGAAGGCCGGCTTTCTGAGCCTGTGCCCCGCCCTGGAGAGCGAAAGCCCCGTGCCGTCCAAGGCTACTAAATCCTGCGGCTCGTAGTCCGCCGGTAGCGCCATATGCTTATCGACCCGTTTCAGCAGATAGGGATCGGCATCCATCTCCATCAGGACCGCATCCACAAGTGAGAGAAAACGTTCCCGGTCTTTGTCGATGCTGGCCAGTGCCGAAGCGGCCGCATCAATGCCCAATCCCGATTCTGAGAGTATGATTTTAAGTTCCTTGAGTCTTCGGTCGTCCGCGCTTTCGCAGCCGGCGAACAGCAGCCCGAGAAATAAGAGGACAGCGGCGAGGAATCGATGCTTCATCGCTGTTCAGTATACAAACTCGTGCTGGATATGGGAACCGCCCTGTATCTTGCCAAGGCATTCTGTTACCATGATCGCCAAGGAAGGCCCATCCCGATGACCCAAACACAATCAACAAGCTTCGATGCACTAAGGATGGAATTCAGGTCCTATGTACAAGAGCTCAACAGACGCAGCCCCTGGCTGAGAGACCTTCAGGAGGAACTGAGAGAAAGCCTCGGCTACCAGGACTACAATGTTGAAACCCCCATCGTCTACAACAAAACCCTGGATGATTTCGGTCCCACGGATCAGCCCCTTTTTATCATCGTAGCCGACAACCCGGGAAAAAACGAGCAAAAAGCCGATGTTCAGCGCTATCTGGTAGGGCAGTCGGGCAAGCTGGCAAAAGGCTGGTTCGACAAGGAATTGAAGCTGAATTTTTACAAAACCTGCATCATCATAAACAAGACTCCCATCCATACGCCCAAAACAGCCGAACTGGGACATCTGCGCCGGCTCGCCCAGGCCCGCTCCCCGGATCTGGGAGAAGCGCTGGACCTGCTTCTTGAAGAAAGCCAGCGTTTCATGGCCGGCCTCGCCTTCAGAATGCACGCTGCCCTGGACTCCGTCCTCTGGGTCTCAGGCTATGGCGAACTCAGGCAAGGCAAACTCTTTTCAACCTGGGCACAGGAGACAAAAAAACTCTATGCAAACGCCGAACCCGGACTGCGACAAAGTCTGTGGGTGTTCAGGCACTTCTCTATGAATCAGTTCGCCATCGAGTATAAAAAATCGACGTATTCCGGCGAGCCCATGGACAGGCTCGCCGCCGTAGGATCCTCCAACCGGAGGCGGATCCTGGGCTGGTAGCTCGGGCCTTCCGTCCACAAAACCTCGTTCTCCTCGAGGCTCATAGCCCCAAAACTGCGGCCAGCCAGTCGCCCATGGTTTTTAACGCCTCCGCCGAAAAACTCTCCTCGATTTGGGAATATTCATACGGCAATCCTGTCTTGGCACTCTGGAACAGATGATTGAGCCCCGGCAGCTCGACGATACTGTAGTGCGTATTGCCGGCGATCTCGAGCGCCTTTCGTATAGCATTGAGGTTATCTTCGTACGGCACCTGGAGATCCTTCGTGCCGTTCATGGCAAGCAGCGGAAGCTTCAGTTCCCGAAGGTAGGCTTGCGGATCGAGCACCAAAAAGGTCCTAAACCAGGGGGAGAGCAGCTGCTCCGCAACCAAGCCGGCTTCTTGGGCGGCCTTGGCTTTCAAGGCCGCATCCCCTCCGGCGGGCTGAAAGGAAAGATAGACGGAAATCAGCTCATCTCTGAGGTTTTCAACTGTATCGGGACGCTTGGCCACTCCATAAAGAACTTGGTTTATGGCCCTGGAGCTCTGAATAGCCTCGGCGCTTATACCATAGGCTTCAGCCAGGGCCGCCTGCTGCTGATAGAGCAATTCCTCCCCCAAGACCCCGGGGCCGGCCAGCAGCACGGCAAAGGCAAGCTCGGGCAGCCTCGAAGCCACCATGGTCGCAATGATTCCTCCCTCGCTGTGCCCTATGATCCCAATCTTTCCAGGATCGACGCCGGGATATTTCTTTAAGAAGTCCAAGGCCGCTTCGGCGTCCGCCGCAAAGTCGAGAGTAGTCGAAGATGCGAAATCTCCCTGTGATTTTCCGACACCGCGGTCATCCAGCCTGAGCGTGGCTATGCCCCGGCGGGCGAGGTAATCGGCGATCACCCAGAACGGCTTGTGGCCGTAAATAGTCTCATCCCTGTCCTGGGCTCCCGATCCCGACACCAACAGCGCGGCGGGAAAAGGACCCAGACCTTCGGGCAGCGTCAAAGTCCCGGCAAGGCTAATTCCGTCTCCTACAGTAAAACTGAGATCCCTGCTGCTGTACGGAAAGGGGGGCTCAGGCTCCTGGGGCCTCAGCGTAACCTGCGGAGTGGAGGTTTCAAACGCTGATGTATCCTCTTGCGCTGGAGGCTCGGCTTCCAGGTCTGAGACTTCAGGATTCTCAGCCCGGCTTCCCTCCTTGAGCTCAAGCGTCAACGGAAAACTGCTGCCGCCCTGCTTCCAAAACCCTTCGATGCTACCTTCGGCGGCATTCAAGCTGCCTTCGTAGGATCCGCCGACAGCCGTCACCCCCAATATCAGCCTTTGTCCCTCAAAAGAAACAGAAGAAACAGGAATGCCCTTTACGCCCTGGTCGGGACTGTCCATAGTCGCAGCGGCTCTTCCCTCATCGGTGATGTCGATTGTAAAGACCAGGCGTAACGAGGCCGAACCTACCGAAAGGCTTCCCTCCCATATTCCGGATATGAGCCATAGACTCGGTTCACTATCGCAGGGTCCCTCTGCATAGAGCGGAAAACTGCCAAGGAAAAGAACCATAACCATGAGCGCCAAAACCTTGCCAATAGAACCTGTCCTGGGTGATCGCCGATTCTTCAACGAACCTAGAACACCCCTCTGCCAGCGAGAAACGTTATTCATTTCCTTCATGACTTTAGTATAGCATTTTTGGGCGAGCAAAAAAAAGAAGGCGACATTGGGCCTGCATTGACCAGCCAGGGTTTCTTGCCTAGGCTCTTCCTATGGCAAATAATTTATTCGCCGGAACCTCAATATGGATTACCGGAGCGTCTTCAGGCCTCGGCCGCGCCCTCGCGTTGGAATTAGGATCGCTGGGAGCCAGGCTCATTGTCTCCGGGCGCGACCATGACGCACTCAGCTTAATCACTTCAGCCCCAGGCATCGATGCCCGCATGCTCGCCTTCGATCTCGAAGACAGCGCGGCCAGAAAAGAAGCGGCAGAAAAGGCCCTCGCACTCTTCGGATCATTGGATTATCTCATACTCAACGCCGGAATCAGCCAACGCTCCGATTTTATCGAGACTTCGCAAAATGTTTTCTCAAAAATCATGGAAACCAACTTCACCTCATCGGTAGACATAACGAGAATCGTTTTGCCCGCAATGCTGAGGCAAGGCAAAGGCACCATTCTCTGCATATCGAGCCTTGCGGGACTCATGGGCGCCCCCTTGCGGAGCGCGTATTCCGCATCCAAGCATGCGTTAGCCGGCTTCTACGCTTCATTGCGGGCTGAACTGGAAGGAAGCGGTATAAGAATTCATGTCGTATATCCCGGATTCGTGAATACAATGATATCGCACAACGCGCTCGAAGGAAACGGATCTCGCCACGGAGTCCTCGATCCACTCCAAGCTGGAGGCATGGCTCCCGCCGCAGCCGCCAAAAAAATCTTAAAAAGTCTCGCTGCAGGAAAGCTGGATATCAGGATTGCCATGGATGCCAAGGCACGACTCGTGCTCTTTCTGTCCCGGAGAACCCCGTCGCTGGCGGCAAAGGCGCTGCATTCCCAGAAAGGACTCTGAAGCCGGCCGCATTTTTCGATTTTTCTATTGCGGGTGTCTGAGCTTCTGTATACATTCAGAATTGAGTATGCAGCTGAGCGCTTTTAGGAGGAACAATGCTCTGCCGAAGAGGACCAGTACCCTTGCCCCTGCCCCCGAAACCAGAAACCCCATCCGTGCTCGTCATCGGCGCAGGTCTTTCAGGGCTTAGTGCCGCAGCCCTCCTGGCCCGGCGAGGCTTATCGGTCACCGTTGTGGAACAGCAGGATAGGCCCGGAGGCGCGGCATCCGCCTTCCGCAGGGGAGAAATCACCTACGATTCCGGGGCAGCCATGCTGTTCGGATTCGGCGATCGGGGATTCAATCCCCACAACTGGCTGATGACGGAACTCGAACAGCCCATCGAAATGTACAGACACAGTTCCATGTACCGGCTCTTTTACGGCGAAGAGCCTGTAACCTTCTTTTCAGACCTAAAAGCCTTCATCCAGCAGCTGCGCCGAATTTTCCCCCAGGCCGGCCAAGAAATCGAAGCCTTCTACGCCCACATCAGCGAACTCTACGAAAAAACCATAGCCCCCGTCACAGTCTTCGAAGCCCCCGGCGATATGCCGCTGGAAGAGATGCGCAAAAACGCCGGCTCCGACATCGTGACTCAGCTGAAGATGATCAAACTCCTTTTCACCAGCGCCGACGCGATGATGAAACCCTATATCGCCGATCCAAAAGTCCGGGCATTTTTCGACAAGCTTACTTCCACCTACTGTTACACCACCGTGCGGGAAACCCCCGCAGTGCTGGCGGCTACCATGTTCATCGACAACCATGTGGGCGGAGCCTACTACCCCGCAGGCTCCGCCATGTCGCTTGCGGCCAGGCTTGAAAAAGCCGTAGAGGAAAAGGGCGGAAGATTCCTGTACAGAACCAGGGCGGTAAAGCTTCTGGGGAACAGGGAAACAATCAACGGAATTCTTACCGACAAGGGTGAAGAACTAAAGGCCGACACCGTACTTTTCTGCGGTTCGCTTCGAAGCTTCGCAAAAACCATGGACCCAGACCGTCTTCTGCCCCGGCGCTGGAAAAAAAGGGTCCTCAAGTACGAAATGACCATGCCCAGCTTCGTGGTCTATGGTAGCGTGGATCGCTCGATCCTGCCCCCAGACTGTCTTCCTGTCCAGATGTTCGTGGACAACCGCGAAGCACTGGACGAAGCGGACGTCACCCTGTACCTCCCGTCATTGGAAGATCCCAGCCTTGCTCCCGAGGGACAGTCCACATTCCTTCTCATCGGCCCATCTCTGCGCAGCTGGCCCGAACCTGGCTCGTCCGACTACGGCAATGAAGCCTATCGGCAAGCCAAAAAAGAAGAGGCCCAGCGAATGCTTGCCCTCGTGGAGCGCCGCATTCCCGGCTTTGTCGATGCAATCCGCGACAGCTTCGAGGCGAGTCCCAGCACTCTCTGGCGCTATTTGGGCAAGGACGGAGGTTCTGTTGCCGGACCCAAGCAGAAAATGGGGCAGCATCTTTTGTTTCGGCAGCATTCCAAGGGTCCTCGGGAGGGCTTGTTCTTCGCAGGAGAGTCCACCGTTATGGGAACTGGCACGCCGGCGGTGACCGTTTCGGGAATATCGGCGGCAAACAGAATACTACGCTACTTCGAAAGGCAGGCCTATACTTCCTCCAAGACCCCGGTCGGTTCAGCGGTAAAAATCATAGCCGCCGGCACTAGGGGCAACCTTCCCCTAGGCGGGCGGGCAGTCGAAGCCTCTCGCTGTCGCTGGTGCGAAAACCCGCCCTGCGCCGCCGCCTGTCCAGCAGATTTCGATATCCCCGGTCTTATGCGGAGACTCGAGCACGGCAACGAGGTTGGGGTCGCAGCGACTTTAAGCCTTGTTCCCAAGGCTTGTGCCTTCTGCATGGAAGCCGCTAAGGCTTCGAACGAAGCCTGCCCCTGCGAAGCGGTCTGTATACGGCACAAGGAAGCAGCAGGTCCGGTAAGGATATCCTGGATACTGAACAGCCTCGAACAAGAGACAAACGGCGCCCAGGACTAACGATACGCCGCTATAGAAGCACACAGGGCTCATTCATCATGCC
>JAEZSM010000081.1 GCA_023421875.1 Spirochaetota bacterium
GCTTTATACGGGGCAGCTAGGCCATTCTCCTGACAAGAAGGGCGGCGAAGCCCTTCTTTTTCATCTCGCCCAGTTTCCAGATGCCAGCGGGCCTGGCTTTTTCATAGCGGGCAATCACTGTCGGACTCGCCACGATCACCGCCGAAGCACTCATCTTTAGGGCTCGGGCAATAAATTCCCAATCCTTTTGCACATAGTCGTAGCCGGGAATTTCGTCGGGCACGCAGAGAAGCGCATCCAGCGAGGCATCTTCTATTCGCTCGGTATCAAAGGCGGAATTGCAGCGACTTGTCATGGCCGCTTTAAAATTAACGGCAAGATTCGCCGCTGCCGCCCGCAGCGAAAGGCTGTCCCGGGAGACTAACTGTATCCGATCGCAGCCAAGGGCGGACCTGGCCCAGAGCGAAGAAAGTCCAATACCCGGGTTGATGACGCAGAACTCCCGGATAAGGCTTCCGGCGCAGGCTTTTGCCAGGGCTTCGATTCCCAGATCGGTAGCGTAACTCGTCGTATCGAATTCGGGCAAACCCCATATTCCATAACAGGGCAGTCTGTAACTCCCCAATTTTCTTTGGCCTTTGGATCTAAGATACGAGCCGGCAAGTCCCGCCTCGCCCAGCCCGGGGACGGGGCGTTCGGCCAGATCGGCTTGGGACAAGCTTTGCGCCGGTTTTTCATAGATACATACCGAATGATTTTTCGTGGATACTCGCTTGACTAGCGTGAGCCCCGCCTCCGCACAGTATTCTGCTGCCGCTTCGGCCAGGGGAGCTACGATCACGAAGGCTAATCTTCCGCCCGGGTTGAGCAACGCTGGGGCTTTGCGGCTCAGGAAACTCGAGAGGACTGGTCCTCCTGCCTTGGCGGGGAGATTAGAGAGGATGGCGTCGTAGGGGCCAAGTGGATCTGTCTCGGCCAAAAGGCCCGGGGCGATGATAAGTTCGGCAGTTCTTTCCTGGAGCTTCTTGTGCTTGGGCGGTTTTTTCTCTATCGACGCTGCCGGACTGCCGTCCAGTTCCAACCTGAGCACAGGCAGTCCGTTCCGCCAGGCGTTTCGCTCTGAAATGGCACAGGCCAGCAGATCCCTGTCTTTTAATACCAGCCGCGTGCCGGGACAGGATGCTGCCATGGAAAGCCCAATAACACCCACGCCGCAGCCGGAATCCAAGATTGATCCGGCGGTGCAGATGACCTCGTCGTGGGCGATTTCCTTTAAAAAAAGCTTTGTTCCTGAATCGATATCGTAAGAAGAAAATAGGGCGTGGGAAAGATCAAACGTGAGTCTGGCGCCCCGATACGCGAATTCAACAGTTTTATGTACCAGCGGCGAAAGGTCCTTCATCGGTGCTTTCCCGCCGCTGCAGTCTCGAACGTTGCCGCGCGGATACTAGTTATTGACCCGTTCCACGTAATCATTGGTCTCGGTGTTGACCAGGATCCTTTCGCCCTGCTTGATGAAGAGAGGAACCCTGACCACAAGGCCTGTCTCGGTGGTGACAGGCTTGGTGGCTCCAGAAACCGTATCGCCCTTGATGTAGTTTTCGCTCTCGACAACGGTAAAGACCATCTTGTAGGGGATCTTGATATCGATGGGCTCCCCTTCCCACATGATGAGGGTATAGGTCTCGCCTTCTTTCAGGTAAGGGCGCTTGTCTTCGTGGGCTTCCAGAGGAATGCCGAACTGCTCGAAGCTTTCGTTGTTCATGAACATGAAGTTCTCGCCGTCGAAGTACTGGTACTGGCAGTCCACCATGTCGACCTGGGCGTCTTCCACGGAATCGGCGGTCTTGATGGTTTGGGTGATGACGTTGCCGGTCTTGAGGCTCTTGGCCTTTACCCGGGCGAAGGCAGAGCCCTTGCCGGGACTTACGAATTCCCTGTCCACCACGATGTGGGGGGCTCCATTTATGAGAAGACAGGTTCCTAGATTGATCTCGCCGCCGCGTACCATACTGTAATCCTTTTACCGCCCGAATTGAAGCCGGGCAATATGTCGATATAAGAATAGGGCTTGAAAACGCCGCTGTATTTATCGGTATTTTACCGGAATGCACGCTTCTCTGTAAAGCCTATGGTAGGGCTTCGGAAAACCCATCGGAATGACCCTGGCAAGCCCCGGGCACGTTGAATAAACGAGTGGAGGCAGTGAGGAAGGCCGGTTTCGGTCTCATCACCGAGGCTCGCCCCTTCATGTTCCTTCGGGTTCCAGAAATGTCGTGAAGGGAAAATTCATCGCCCTTCCTATGTCGTTCAATCCCGTCAAAACCATGAACAGGCGGTCAAATCCGATCGCCACCCCAGAACAGGAGGGAAAGTCCCGGAATAGTTCGGGATAGCGCATATCGATGGCGTGAGGGACAAGGGCTCGGGCTTTTTTTTCAGCCTGGGAGCTGAAATACGATGCAACTCTCCGGGGCTCGGCCATCTCCGTAAAGCAGTTCGCCACCTCGATCCCCTGGACATAGAGTTCCCAGCGTTCCTTATAGGGCTTGCCTGGAATGTCTTTGGCCAGGCATTCGATGCCGGCGGGATATTCGTCCAGTAAAAGAGGTTTGTCCATAGGCAGCGCTGGCTCCACGATGGAGAGGAAAACAATGTTGAATGCTTCTTCCCAGCTCGCCTGGGCATTGACGAGGAGTCCTTGACTCCGGGCTGCTTCGATCATAGCGTCGCTTTCCATCAGAGAATCCAGATCAAGCCCGGCGCAGTCTTTAAAAGCCTCGGCCATGGTAATGCGTCTGAATGGCGGTCTGGCTTCTTGAGGGCTCTCGGGCAACAGCAGCGTCTCGAAGAGCTCTTCGGTCAGTCTGGCCGAAAAATTCGAGTCGCCTCCGACTGTATAGTACTCCAGCATGGTGAACTCTGGATTATGCAGTCTGCCTAGGGATTCGGCGTTCCTGAAGGACTTGCAGAGCTGAAAGACATTCCGGCGATGGGTGGCGATGATCCGTTTCATCCACAGCTCGGGGGAAGGCAGAAGATAGAGTGGCAGATCCTGACGGAAGAGGTGCTTGAATTCGGTAGCGAAGGCTTCCAGGCTCGATTCGGGAATGAGCCAGGGAGCCAGCAAGGGCGTGTCGGTCTCTATGTAGTCCCGGGAGAGAAAAAACTCTCTAGTCTTTGTCACCAGCCCAGAGCGGGTTTTCATGGCTTCAATGGTCATGCGGTACGTTCTCCTTGCTTTCCCTCCTGGAGTCTGCCCCTTCGTTTCTTCCTGTCTCAAGGCTCAGCGCGGCGTTGCGCCGCAGGGCCTTGAGGGAAATCCAGGATCTGTCCAGGGCAGTGCCGCGCAGCGCTGTTTTTAGGCCGGCCTCCGAAAAGGCGAGCAGACTCCGGGCAGGGATAGCCTTTCCAAGGATCCCCTGCATGCACAAGGCCTTCTGGTCGGGGACAAAGTAGGGGCAGGCTTCAAGGCAGCTATCGCAGCCGTAGAGTCTGCCTGAAAGGAAGGGCAGTATTTTAGCCGGCGCTGCTTCGTCAATGTGAGTCCAATGCTGAATGCAGCTGCGCCGATCGAGGACGTAGCCTTGGCTGCCCAGGGCTCCGGTGGGACAGGCTTGAACGCAGCGTCTGCAGTTTCCGCAGCCCTGCTCGCCATTTAATCCGCCCTCCCCTCGTCCGGGTTCGCCGGCTTTTGAATTTTCCAAAGACAGGCTGACTGATCTTCTTTCAGCAGGTTCGGCGGGCTCGAGATCGATAGGGCAAAGCAGAAGGCCTAGAAGGACGGCAGAACTTGTCCCTTTGCTGCCGGAGGCTATCAGGATGGTGTTTTTGCCGATCCAGCCGAGGCCGGCGCGGAGTGACAGGGCTTTTTCTGGCAACCCTGAGTTCACCAGGCGCTTCCAGGCTTTGGCGCCTGGAATTTCGATGCCCTTAGCTGCTGCCTCGAACCTTGTTGCCCTGACCGCCACCGCGAGGCGCCGGTCTATCTCGGCGTACCAGTTGGCCCGGGCAAAATGGGCAACGGTGAGTAAGGGCTCTAGGGATGCCGGAAAAGCGCCCGCAGCTTCCGCCGCCCAGGCGGGGAGCGTGTCGGGGCCCTCGGAGTAGTTCAGCGCGACCGCCGCGAGGCTGGGGCTTTTATCGGTACCGTAGCGTTCCCGGATTTGGGTAGAGACTTCTTCCTCATCCAGGACAGCCTGGAAGCTGCGGGCGCTTAGAAAGCCCTGGGCGAAAAAACCCAGGGCCTCGAGCTGTCTGGAAAGAATCGTCCGGACCAGGGACCCCGGGCTCTCAGCCTTCGCGGGCACTAGAGCATCCTTAAGGGATCGGAAAAGCGGCGGTCAGGGAGAGCACTTTTTGCCCTATCCGCTTGAGCGCGCCCTCGTCACCCCTAGAGCGCAGCACCTCGCCGACCAGGTCGCCCGCCAGGAGCATTTCTTCCTTGCCAAAGCCCCTCGTCGTAAGGGCGGCGCTGCCTACCCGTATGCCCGATGTGACAAAGGGACTCTTGTCGTCGAAGGGAATGCTGTTTTTATTCACCGTGATATTGGCTTTGTCCAGCCAGGTTTCGGCTTCCCTTCCAGATATTCCCAAGGGAGTGAGATCTACCAAGGCCAGATGAGTATCGGTGCCTCCCGAGACGATGCGGGCCCCGCTCTGAGCGATCGCGGAAGCCAGGATAGCTGCGTTTTCGCATACCCTGCCGATATAGGCCTTGAACTCCGGTTCCAGGGCTTCCTTAAAAGCGACAGCCTTGGCCGCGATCACGTGGAGAAGCGGCCCGCCCTGTATGCCGGGCATGATGCTGCTGTCGATAAGCTCAGACCACTTTCTGAGCCCATCACCCTTGGGCGTTTTGATGCCCCTGTTGTTTTCCTTGTCCTTGCCGATGAGGATCATTCCCCCTCGTGGACCGCGCAGTGTCTTATGCGTCGTGGTGGAGGTAAAATCGGCCACATTCAGGGGATTGGGATGTCTGCCGGCGGCGACGAGGCCTGCTATATGAGCCATATCGACCAGCAGATAGGCGCCTACCTCATCGGCGATTCGTCTGAATGCCGCAAAATCGATGGTTCGGGAATAGGCCGAGGCGCCGGCTATGATCATCCTGGGTCTGTGCTGCCGGGCTAGGGCGGCGACCTGCTCATAGTCTATCTGCTCGTCCTCGCGGCGCACCCCGTAGCGGAACACCTTGTAGAGTTTTCCGGAAAAGGAGACAGGGGCTCCATGGGTAAGGTGACCACCGTGGGCAAGATCCATGCCCAGGATCGTGTCCCCCGGATCGAGGGCGGCGAAGAGCACGCCCATGTTAGCCTGACTGCCCGCGTGGGGCTGAACGTTGGCGTAATCGCAGCCGAAAAGCTTCTTTGCCCTGTCCCGGGCCAGATTTTCGGCTATGTCGACAAACTCGCAGCCTCCATAATACCGCTTTCCCGGATATCCTTCGGCGTATTTGTTGGTAAGGACAGAGCCCACAGCCTCTCGGACGGCCGGGGATGTATAATTCTCGCTGGCGATAAGTTCCAGCTTATCCCGCTGCCGCTGCTCTTCGTTCTTCATGGCCGACCACAATTCAGGGTCGTAATCTTTGATTTTTTTCATTCTTACCCTCTGGAAAATATCCAATCGACACTTTACCAGTGTAGCGCATTCCGCTGATTTACGCCACGGCCCTGGCGACCTGCCGCCCTGTTACGGCCGCCTCCACAGGGGCTCGGGCGACTCTTTGCTCAATAGGCCAGAATCCTGACCGGCTTCCACTCCCTCACGTATTCGAGACCGAAAGCCTCCTCCAGCGGTTCGGTAAACAGCCAAGGCACGGTGCCTGAGGACTGGGAGTCCTGCAGGATTCTGCTGTGCAGTGTGTCGAAGCCCCTGGAAACGGCGATGTGCCTGTTATCCAAGGCTCCGAAGTAGAGGGCGGGGCCTATAAAGGGCGGCGTAAAACCTTCGGGCACCGCTCCGTAGACGAGAACAGGATCGTAGGGAATCCAGCCCACAGCAGGTAGATAGTATTCCATCCAGAAATGCGGGATACCCTGCCCCTCATCGCCCACGAGCAGGCCGGCTACAGGAACAGCAGGAATACCCGCCGCCCTGAAGAGCGCCGTCGCGATGAGCGCATAATTGCGCGACGCTGCTTTCCGTTTTACCAGGTCCTGGATCACCGCTGCGCCCGGTTCTGCTTCGGCAAGCCAGTCCAACCGCGACGCCAGCCAGGTGCGAATAAGGCCAGCCTTTCGCTGTAGGTTTCTCTCCCTGCCCACAATGGCGGCGGCGAGAGTTCTAGTTTCCTTTTCGCCGGAGGGAACAAGCTCATCAGCCTCAACATAGGGCTTCAGAAACAAAGGAGGGCTTCCGGATACGGAAGGATCCGAATAGGGGCCGGTAAATCCGGCGCTGTAGGAAGAAAGCTCTGATTCCACATTATAGACTGTGAGCAGCAGGGTCCTGCGTATGCTGCTGATTCCCTGCTGAAGACTGTCCAGCCTGATCAGGGAAGCAGGGGCATCCAGGCTGCCCTGGGAAGGATGGCTCTCGGACTGCACTTCGCCGATGCTCTGAAAAAAAGATGCAGGTGGATTCGGGATATGGATCTGGAGCGAGCCGCCGGCATTCTGGTCTTTCCGCTCAATGTCGATCTGGAATTCCATTGAATAGCTGACTGGATCGAAGCGATATTTGCTTCCGGAACTCTGGCTCACCTGGATATGGTAGGGTTCCGAGACTCCGTGGGGGGTGCTTACTATCACCGGCCCGGATCCAGCTTCTTCCGGGACTCTCACCTGGATAAGCTTATCGTCCCAATGTTCGTACATGAGCGAGTTTTCGGGAAGGACATGCTGCTGGGCTGCCGATGCGGTTAAAGATAGGCCTGAGTCCTTTGAGGCTTCCAGCGCCATGCGTCCTGGATTTCTGGTAAAGCGAACCTGACTGGCATGCAGTTCCGAACCGAAGTTTATTCCCCGCAGCTGAATCAATGCTCCCGGGCCCGCCTCGTCGGGCAGTGCCTGGGCAATGGAAGGCCCGGGGGCCGCATGAGGCAGGTCGGCCGGTTTTTCTGGAAGACGCTGGGAATTTATGACCACCGAAGCCTTGCTTCTGCCCAGGGGTTTTGCGACCTGGAGGAGGGCCGAATCGACACTGGGCGGCAGGACAATCAGGATTTCTTCGTCATTCCAGGATTTGTACGAAGAACGGGTCAAGGGAGCCCCGTCCAGGAGAATCAGTCCTTGCCCCTGCTCCTGGCCAAAGTTTTTTCCCCGAAGCCGGATCGTTTCACCGGGTGTAAAAACGACGGGCTGGATATTCGAGAGCACAGGATACGAACCGAGAAAAATGAGCACGAGGGCTGCAATGCCCGCGGCAATCGAAATAATTGCCCAGATCAGCCTTTTAGCAGGCTTCATGCCCTTCAAACCTCGACTGCATCCTTTATTTTTCCGTCGCTCTGTCCACCCGGATTTCAACCGCCACGGGAGCTCCCAACTTCAGGTCGGCGCCAAGGGGATAGAAGTAGATTTTCGTGCCCAGCGGTATACTCATGGTCTGCATGGTCGTCCTGTAGCTAATGGAATTGTCCTGGGTCGTCAGCCATATCTGGCCGTGGACAAAGATGTCGACGATGGGATCCCGCAATGCGATGGGCAGCACCTGGACGATGACAATCAAGTTCTTGCCCATAAGACGCAAATCCAAAGGGGCGGCCACAGGAAGCCTTCTCGCCAGAGGCTCAGTCCATGCTATGGATGCCGCTGGCTCGGCTTGGCTTCGGGCTACTTCGTCTTTGGGTTTTTCAAGCGGTTTTTCACCCTTTTCCTCGCCCCTGGTCTGTAAAAGTTTTACCATGGATGGCGAAAGCGAAAATGCCGAGCGAATGTTAAAAAGGAGCAACGGTGCCCCGTCGTGCTCTGGCACGACGGAATTCTGAATGCCCTGGCCTTGATTTTGCTGGGCGGAATCCAGAGGTTTTCCCTGCGGCTCCTGGATTTGGGCCGCCGAACCTGGGGCAGCCCCTGCCACGGGTTGGGCTCCCGGTCCCAGCAGCGCCGCCAGGGAGAATAGAAGTATGAAGGAGAGCGCCGGCACGCTCTTCTGGTTCAAGGCGATAAAATGATTCACCGGGATGCGCTCCCGTAGGTTGTCGTTGTAGATTCCTGCAGAAACAGGTCGGAATCGGCCACAATAAGAGGATTCCCCGATTGGTAGAATACCGACTCGCTGGGAATCTCGATCATGACAGGCTGGACCGACTGCTGCTTCATGTATTGGGCCATGAGTTCCAGAGTGGCAGACTGGGCTGTTATCGTCCTGGAAGCCGAAGCCATGCTCCCCGAAGCCTCTCTGGTTATTCCCTTGAACGAGCCGAAGAGCCCCATGGCCGCGCCGAAAACCAGAACAAAGGCGGCGGCCGAAGCGGCTAACAGCGGTACTGGCAGGGAGATCCTGCGGGACCAGAGATCCCGCCATAGTCTCGTATGCACATCCGCGGCCCGCTTCAGGCCCCCAGAAAAGTCAATAGAGGACCCTATTCTTGAGCCGGCGGCTTTCAGGAACTGTTGCTCCTTTGCATCGAATCCGGCGACGAGTGCTACGGAGAGCCGCTGATACTCGGCGACCTTGGCCCGGCAATTTGGACAAGCGCTTATATGCGCATCCATCCTCTCCTTCCAGGGCGAAGGTACTTCTCCGTCCAAATAGGCGGACAGCAGCGCGTCATCAGGACACATGGGAATCCTCCCCCTTCATCCGTTTGAGCAGGGCTTCCCGGGCGCGGAATGCCCGCACCTTTACGTTGCCCTCGCTGATTCCTAAAACCTTGCCGATTTCCTTGTAATTCATACCGCCATACTCTTTAAGGACCAGGACTTCCTTGAGCTTGTCTGGAAGCAGGCTCAAGTGCCGGCGCAATTCCTGGGCAGCCTCGCTACGCAGGACTTCTTCTTCCACCGAAGGTTGAATGCCTGCCTCAGTCCCGGTTTCCTTGATGGTCAGGGCTCCGGCCTCGGCGTTTTCCACCGGCGTAGCCTCGTTTCTCCACCATTTTTCATAGGCCTTCGTCTCGCGGCCCTTGCGCTTCGCATAGTTGATGGCAGCGTTTTTCACCACCCGTATGAGCCAATACTTGGCATCGTTCTTGGTGGGAAAGACCAGGCTTTTCTCCACTAGCTTGCCGAAAGCGTCGTGAACTATGTCCTCCGCAGCCTCGGCGGAATTGCTTATCCGCAATGCCACCCTCAAGAGCATATCGACGTTCTCTTCATAGATTGACCTGAAGTTAAGACCGTCTGGCCGCTCATCAGAAGATAACAATGCAGATTCTCCTTTGTTACGCTTCGGCCCTCAGGCCTTGGCCAGCTTCCAGACGGTACCTGCAGGACTGTCCTCCAAGACGACCCCCAGGTCCTTGAGCTCCTGCCGCAGCGCGTCGGCCTCGGCCCAGTTTTTCGCCTTCTTGGCTTCTGCTCTCCGATCTACCAAGGCCTGAATTTTCTCCCTGTCCTCGCCGGAGAGGATCTTCTCCTCCCGCTTGACGGCCGCAAGGCCTATGCCGAGCACGGTGTCCATATCCAGAGCCGCCGCCACCGCCTCGGCGCAAGGGAGCGAAGCATCCTTCAGCAAGCCCCATAGCTCGGCCAAGGCTCTGGGAACAGCCAGATCATCGGCTAAAAGGCTGTCGAAGCGTTCCAGTCTTTCCTGCGCTCCGGCGTGCATACGGCCTCGCTCCGGCAAAGCCGCGCTCCCCGCTTGGTCTTTCAGATCAAGGAATTTTTCCAGCAGAGCGTTTCGGGATGCCTTAGCCTGGATCATGGCGTCGGCGGAATAACTGAGCTGGCTCCGATAGTGCCCTCCCAGGCAGAAATACCTGTAATCAAGGGCATCGAACCCTTCGTCGATAAGATTCTGCAAAGTGATGAAACTTCCCTTGGACTTGGACATCTTACCCTTGTCCATGACCAGGAACTCGGCGTGGAGCCAGTAGCGCACCCAGTGTTTGCCCGTGGCAGCCTCGGACTGGGCGATTTCGTTCGTGTGGTGTACCGGGATGTGATCCACACCCCCAGCATGGATGTCGAAGCTCTCGCCCAGGTATTTCATGCTCATGGCCGAGCATTCCACATGCCAGCCCGGGTAGCCCCTTCCCCAGGGGCTGTCCCAGAGCAAAGCCTGGTTCTCAAACTTTGACTTGGTGAACCAAAGGACGAAATCTTGGGGGTTTTTCTTGTTCTCGTCCACCTCGATCCTCGCCCCTGCCTTGAGCTCGTCCAGCCTGAGGTTAGCCAATTCGCCGTAGCTGGGGAATTTGCTCACGTCGAAATAGAGGTTACCCCCTGCCGAATAGGTAAAGCCGCCCTTTTCTATGCGCTCTATGAGTCCGATCATGTCCTGCACGTGCTCGGTAGCCTTGCAGACGACACTTGGCCTGGCAATGCCAAGCCTGTCGGTGTCGGCAAAAAACGCATCGGTGTAATAAGATGCTATCTGCAAGACACTCTGTCCCCGTTCCCTGGCGCTTCGCAGCATCTTGTCCTCGCCCGTGTCATCGTCGCCGCTCAGGTGCCCCACATCGGTGATGTTCATGACATGGGTCACGTCAAGGCCGAAACGGCGCAGGCTCCGCACGAGGATGTCCTCGAACACGTAGGTGCGGAGGTTGCCAATATGGGCATAGTTGTAAACCGTGGGACCGCAGCCGTAAAACCCAACCTTGCCGGGAACGAGGGGCTTGAACTCTTGCATCGAACGGCCCAGGGTATTGAAAAACTTTATGACAGGCACAGAGGCATCCTCCAGCGGCGGACTTGAAATTGAACTGCGCAGCGATCAGAATAGGGCGCGAATATGGAAAAGCTATGGCAAATCGCCCGAAAAATCAATATAGAACCCGAAAGGATCCGTCACTCCGAGCCGATGGCCCCGTATACGAGCTTTAAGATTGGCGGGCCTGCGGATTGGTATTTCCGTCCATCCTCTGAATCGGAGCTTGCCGCCGTACTGCAAGCGCTGCGCGAAGCGCAGGAACCCTGCTTTTTCCTGGGCGGTGGCGCGAATATCCTGGTCGGCGACAGGGGAATCCGTGGCTGGGTCATAGATCTTTCCGGCCTGTCCGACAGCAGCCCGGTCGCTTTTAGGCCTGGCGGCTTCGAAGCCAGTACGGATAGAACAAGTACGCTCCGCGCCCAGGCAGGCATCTCAATCGACAGGCTCTGCGAGGAGGCCTTAGCCCGAGGCCTTTCGGGGCTTGAAAACTTTTATGGAATGCCAGGCAGCCTGGGCGGGGCTGTCTACATGAATGCCCGCTGCTATGAAGAGGACATCTCGTCGATCCTAGGCAGGCTATTTGTTCTTTCTCCCGAGGGGGAAGGAAAAATCCTGGATTCCTCCAAACTCCCCTGGAGCTACAAGCGCTCGGCCTTTCAGCCCGGTGAACCCTACGCGGGATGGATCGTCACTGCCGCCGAGCTTAGCCTACACCCCGGAGACCCTCCTTCATCCGCCGCGGTGATGCGCGGCAGAAGGCAAGACAGGATCGCCAAGGGCCACTACCGCTACCCCTCGGCGGGGTCTATGTTCAAAAACAACAGGAGTTTCGGAAAACCCACCGGCGCTATCCTGGACAGTCTCGGATTCAAGGGCAGGAGGATCGGCGACGCCGCTGTATCGCCATGGCATGCAAATATCTTCGTAAACATGGGCAGGGCATCGGCAAAGGATATGCGTCTCCTCATAGAAAGCGCGAAAACCGATGTATTCAGGGCATACGGATTCACCCTCGAACCAGAAGTGCTTTTTGTGGGCGAGTTCTGAGACAGTCTGATCGGAACCAGCAAGGTTAAACCGTAAATCGGCCTGTGCACAGCGTTTAACCGCGCTTCTCCCGAACCGCCGGTCACAGCTAAAATCCTAAAACAAGCGGGCTTTCGGCTTGCGCTTCTTTCAGTCGCACCATAGACTAGTTTGAAGATGGATTCGATACTGGAACCCGCAGGCGTAGTCGCCGTAGTGATGGCCGTTGGCCTTGTCGCTCCCTATCTTTCGGACAAATTAGGCATTCCCGTAGTCGCCTCCATGACCCTGGCAGGCATCCTCCTCGGTCCCGAGCTTATCGGCTTTCTAGAGCCCGGCATATTCCTGCAGCTTCTCGGATCCCTGGGTCTGGTCTTCGCCTTTTTCAACGCCGGCGCCGAAACGAGCCTAGGAATCATAAAGAAACGTCCCTTCTCGGTCCTCCTCTTCGGTGCTCTTACCTTTTTCATTCCCTTCATAACCGGTTCGGTCTTCGGCTATTTTCTCTTCGGACACAGTCTCAGCTCGGCGCTTATCGTGGGAGCATTTTTCGCTTCGTCGGGTTCCCGCAGCATTCCGCCTCTTATGCGGGCCGACCTCTCTGCCAGGGAATCGGCGGAAATTGGGATCGCCGGCGCCGGCCTGTCCCGCATCGCCGTTACCCTGATTCTGTTCTTTTCTGTTTTTATCCAGAACCAATCGGTTCTCCTGCCCTCCCTCGCGACGGTCGGAATCTGGTTTTTATAC
>JAEZSM010000183.1 GCA_023421875.1 Spirochaetota bacterium
GATCAGACTTCTCGCGCTCGCCTTCCCTGCGATTCCGGCGATCACTCTCATGTGTCCGGAAAAGGTGGAGAGGGATTGGTCTATGGACTGCTCGTCGCCGATATCCACCAGCACCGAATCGAAAATGGGCAGGGAGCTTCCCTGGGAGAAGGGAAGCCAGAGTCCGAACTGCCTCATCAGGGCGAAAAGCCCGATAGTCTTGAGGGTAACGGTTTTTCCGCCCGTGTTCGGCCCGGTTATGATGAGCATCCTGGTGTCTTCGGGCAGGTCAACATCGATGGGAACGGCCTTCTTGCCTAAAAGGGGGTGGCAGGCCCTCCACAGCGTAAGCCCACGGTCCTCCAATTCAGGAGGCAAGAGTCCTTCCCGAAACGCCATCAGCGCCCTGGCCAGGCGCTGATCCAGGAGCGCCAGGGTCGCGCGGGCACCGCAGAGAGCGGGGTAATGCGGCCGCAGGGCCTCGCTGGCTTCCCTGAAGATCCGCAGGATTTCAGCCTTGAGGCGGGCATCGAGCCGCACAAGCTCGTTGTTACGCTCCACCAGTGCCTCTGGCTCGATAAAGAGGGTCTGTCCCGTTGACGAAGCCTCGTGCACGATGCCCCGCACCCTTCCCTTGAAGTTAGCCCGCACCGCCAGGACGGTCCGCCCGTCGCGCTGGGTAGGTTCGTCGGACTGGAGGGCGCTCCGCAGCTCGGGATCCTTTCCATAGGAGGCTGCCAGCCTGAGCAGCTCCCTGTTCTTTCGTCCTATCGCCTCGTTAAGTCGTTTCAGTTCAGGCAATTTCCTGAGTTCACCCTCAGGGCTGATTATTGCGAATATGATTTTATATACATCTTGAATCTTTGGCGCCATATTGAGAAGACAAAGAGCCGACTCCCTCGCCCAGGCAGCCGCAGCATCTCCATTCACCGCGGCCTCGCTGTCCTTCAGGGCTTCATAGGCCGAGATTTTTCCCACCGGCTCAGACTCTTGCGCTATCCAGGGGACCTTGGCCATGTACGAAACCAAGGCTTCGTAGTTTTTACTCCAATGACCGAGAGAAAGCAGCTCCTCCATCTCCAAGCTGCTCCCCGCCCTGGCCAGGCGAGTCAAGGCCGCATCGATGCCGGGAAAGGAAAAGCCTGGAACCTGGTGGGCGGCCAGATGGCTGACAAGTCGGTCCATATCTAGGGCAAAGGCGGTCAGGTGCTCCTCGTCGTCTATGGGGAGAGAATGGCGGACTAGCTCCTGCCCCTCCTGGGAAAAACAGTAGGAAGCAGCATTGTCCCTGAGGCGAGGAAAATCCAGAAGAGAAAGGCTGTGCTCGTCGCTAAAAAACATAGGGCATCCTAAAGAAAATCTTCCTCATCGACATCGGTCGAACCCGTATGCCTGAGCTTCCGGCCCCTAACCTTGTCGATGTTTCTGATCCTGCGGCTGGGATCCCGCGGACCGTCCTTTTTCCACTCCGCCGGCAGGCCGAGTTCTTCTCGTATGCGTAGATAGCTCTCGTAGCGGTCCGGGTGTATTTCCGAGGCCAGAACAGCCTGGCGGACGACGCAGCCCTCCTCGTCCACATGGCTGCAGCGCGATCCCAGGGGACAGGAGCCGATTAGGGGAGCCATCTCCGGAAAGCAGAAGGTCAGCTCGTCCGGAGCTATGCTACGCAAGGCCAGCCGGCGGATTCCCGGCGTATCGATGATGGAAAAGCCGGGGGATACGAACATGATTGCCATGGTAGTAGTGTGCTTACCGCGGTTGTATTTTTCCGATACCTCCCCGGTTTTCCTAGCCAGCCCGGGCATGAGGGCATTGAGAATGCTGGACTTACCTACCCCCGACTGGCCTGCCAGCACCGTCGTCTTGCCGTCCAAAAGAGATTCGAAGGCTGCCAATCCTTCGCCCCTGGCGACGGAGCAGCGAATTACCCCATACCCAAGCTTCGCGTAGTTCTCAAGACGCTCCTCGACCCTTGCGTTCAAGCCCAGGTCTGTCTTGTTCAGGAGAATCACGAAAGGCGAACCGGCACGCTCGGCCAGAACCGCCAGCCTGTCGATAAAACGCGGCCTGAAGGGAGGCAGTTCGGGTGAACTGACGCAGACCACCTGGTCGATGTTGGCGGCTATAGCCTGCTCAGCCCTTCCTTTTTCGTTGTAACGGCCAAAGCTGTTGCGCCGGGGATAGAGGGTCGTTACGAGACCCTGCCCTTCGCCAAGTGCTTCTGCCTCCACCTCATCCCCCGCCGTGAGCCCGTTGTAGCTACCGCTGAGCGACCTTATCCGCTTCCCCTTGAGGGAGCAAAGCCGTTCTTCGCCATCCTCGCAGAGCGCCATAGCCAGGTTGTTGGAAGAAAAAAGCACCCGAGCCTTCACCCGCTGACCTCGGATAGGCAACACATCAGTCGTAAAATCATAGCTGCTCCGGAGACAGAAGGCCGAAGCGTTCGGCCCAGACGGCATAGAGAGGATCGAAGGGAGGCTCGCCGGTGAGCAAAAACCGTCCTTGGGTTTGCGGGGAACCGAGTGGGCTTTCGGTAAAAGACCCGCCCAGGAGCTGCTCTACCCTCCTGGCCACCCCCTCCAGAGAATCAACAATCTTGAGATCGCCGGCGCCCAGGGCGGCGGCGCAGGCGGCAATGTCCTCCTGGACATGCAAAAAATGCGTGCAGGCCAGCACGACCCTGTCCACGCCCTGGCCGATGAGTTCTCGCACATAGGGTTCTACCGCCTTCCTTCGCTCTTGGGCGCTGGATTCCAGATAGCGGTGTTCCACAAAGGATACCAGCTCCTGGGCGGGAAGCTTGACCACCCTTGCCTCGGTGGCGTACCGGGCTATCAAGTCGTCCAGATAGGGATCGGCGACGGTGCGCTCGGTTGCCATGATACCGATACAGCCTGAGGGGCTTTGCTCGGCAGCCGGTTTGACCGCAGGCACGGTGCCAATGATGGGCAGGTCAGGATGTGCCGCCCGTAGCGCCTTCAGTCCAGTCTGACTGGCGGTGTTGCAGGCGATCACCAGAAAATCGGGCAAGAGAAGGGCGCGCAGGCGCTTCGTCCTGTCCAGAAGTATGGTCTCCAGTTCGCCGGCCGTCTTGGTCCCGTAGGGAAAACCAGCATCGTCGGCGATATAGTGGAGCCTTGCCCAGGGAATGCGGCCGCGGGTCCGGCCGAGGTATGGCAGTCCTCCTACTCCCGAATCCAGGAACACGATGACTGGTTCTTCCGATGTCTTGGTCATAGCGAAAACAGCTTGTCGAAGGCAGCCTTGGCCGCATCGGCCGACGAAGCCGAAACCCCGCCTCCGGCGGTCTTGCCGAAGAACTTCAGGTCGATGGAAAACCATTCGCAGAAATTGGCTTTGTCCTTATCGACTACAGGATATTCCACCGTCTCGGCACAGTCGTAATGAGCCCCGGGCTTGTAGAATCGACACATCCTGCAGACATGGAGCTCGGCCTTGCAGTCGGGACAGATATCCCGAAAGCCGACCTTGATTCCCTCGGGCAGGGCTTTGCCACACTTCGCGCACATAGCTGCATTTTATACCCTCGGCGTAGGGCCTTTCAAGCACAGACCTTGTCCCGCCCGGTTCAATAGTGTAGCCTAAGCCCATGTACAGGAAAGTCCCCTGCTCGGTCGAGACCTGCACCGGCTTGAGCTTTGCCGATACGCCGCACTGCCGGGAGCACTGCACCTTTCCCGAGGAGGCGGTAAGGAAACTGGTTGACAGGCTCTGCGCCGAAGGCGGCGCCATCAACATCGATTTTAGCCGCATAAGCCTCAATGGGGCAGATTTTTCGCGGATGCGCTTCGTGGGCTGTCGTTTCCGGAACGCAACGCTCTCCCACATCCTCTTTACCGGAGCTTCGTTTAGACTCTGCTTTTTCGATACCGCTTCCATCGACTGCTGCGATTTTTCAGGGGTGGACATGGACTTCTGTTCCCTTGGCGACACCGACATCTTCGACTGTAGCTTCGAAAATTCCGAGCTCATCCATGTCAATTTCGACGGAAGCCGCATACGGGAAAGCACCTTCTCCAGCTCCAACCTCTACGATTCCCGCTTCATCCTCGCCGAGATCGAGCACAGCCGCTTCGAAGACTGCGATTTTAAACGCGTTTTCTTTATCCCCGCACGCTCCGATTCGGTTTCCACCGCGGGATCCAACGTGACCGAGGCGATCCAGGACCTGGAGCACCTCTATATATGAAAATTTACCAGCATTACTCTATCTACGGTTTTTCCAACGGCTATGTGATCTGCAACGAAGAGAGCATGGAAGCCCTGGTCGTCGATCCAGGCGAAGTGACTACTACCATGATCGATCAGATCGAGAGCAAGGCCTACACGCTCAAGGCAATCCTCATCACCCACAGCCATATTCACCATTGCCGGGGCTTAAAGACTCTCATGCGCATCTACCACCCCGATGTCTACGCATCCAACGCCAAGCTCTTCAATCTTGTCTGCAAAAAAGTACAGGACCAGCAGGATTTTCAGGAAGCAAGTTTTCCCATAAGGGCTATCGCGGTGCCGGGGCACTCCCAGGACTCCATTGTCTACGACATAGACGGCTGCCTCTTCACCGGCGACGCCTTCCACGCGGGCATCATCGGCAAGACGACCTCGGCCTTCAATGCAAAAGCCTTGTTCGAACGACTTAAAAGCAAGTTGGAGTCCTATCCCGACGACAGCCTCGTCTTTCCGGGCCATGGCCCGCCCAGCACCCTGGGAACGGAGAAGAAGTTCAATCTTGGCTTGAGGGAGGGCTTTGCCGAAAGCCTCAAGGCTAACTACGACTTTTTTGTCTGAACCCGTGTAAGTCCAGCCCAGGCGGCATAGCGGTCGATCTGCCCCAGCCAGCTGCCCTGGGCCATAACCAGGTGATTGCCCAAGGGAGTTTCGAGCAGGGCATCGATATCTTCGTTCGATACCTCGATGACAGCCTGAGTCCTACAAAGACCTTCCTCGGCGGGGCTTTCGACCAGTCTGCCCTCGGCGGCCCATATAGTGTCCAGCCCTATGCCCCCTATGCGCACCAGCGTAACCGGCCCCTCGGGCAGGGTTCCGCAGAGCGCCGCTCCCTTGCCGGATTCGAAATGGCTCCGTATACCGTATTCGGGTACCAGGGTAAGGGGCACGGTGCAGTGGGCCAGGAGCATGCTGCCCCTGCCGCCTTTCTCCTTTCGTATCACCGAGGGATTGGCCATCCAGGCAGGGGTTCCGCTCAAAAGCCTCATCCAGCGGAGCGCCAGGACCGAGGGGACATCTCCCTCGCAGCCCGCATCGATGCCATCGGCGGCCAATTGCGCCAGGGCGTAGCAGCCGGTGGATCCGTTGAGAGATAGCAGGTCGAAGCAGCGGAGGCTGAGGGCATCCAGGGCTTCCTCAGCCGCTAGGGTTTTAAGCGCCCTCAATATGGTTTCCGATTTGCCCAAATCCTCGTCGGAGGCTTCCCTGCGGAATCTAGCCTTGTCCATGAAGGTCTTTGGAAGGGCCTTCTCATCCCGCTCGCGCGCTGTTTCCATCGCTCTTACCAGGCGCTCGAAAGCGACGGGAATCATTGCGGCGCCCCAGGACGCCTTCACCGAGGTCCCTGTCTGACTGGAGGCTACGAGCCAGGAAGAGGGTTCGCCCACGAGCCCGATCCGGCTCTTTCTCATACCGGAGAGGCTTTGCACAAGGGTGGCTGCAGCCTCCAATTCCGCCTGGCCCTCGGAATCCTCCGCCGAGGCGAGCTGGATGACCTGGGTAGCCCTGCCCTGCTGCCGAGCCCAGGCTGCGAGCTCCAGGGCTGCGGGCAGGGAGTTATGCTTTCCATGGGCAATAAGCACTAGGGGCTTATCCTTGCCCGCGGTGCCATCCAATCCACGGAGTCGTAGGCTCTCCAGTACAAAAGCCTCCGTGCCTCCGGTGAGAATAAAGTAGAACGCAACATCTTCCGCACTGCCAGCAGCAGCGTCGGGGACAAGCTCCCCGCCAGCCCGTCGCAGCAGCGGCTCATATTTTTCGAATATCGCCTTGATACCAGCCTCATCATGCAGGGCCGAAGCTGCCAAAATGTACTCGAACTTTTTCATGAACGACTCCTCGAGCCCCCGGGGGCTGTCAAAATATTTCCAATATATCAAGCAAGAGCGGATTCAAGAGATCGAGACCCCGATCGTCGAGCCTCAGGTACTTTTCGTCCTCGATAAAACGATCCTTCCATTTTTCCAGAACGGGAGCGATATGGGAATCCAGTCCGCGGCCGAAGCGCCGGGCGAAACGTCGCCTGTCCACACCCAGGCGAGTCCGTAGACCCATCATGACAAGCTCGAAGGCCGAATCCTTGCTGCCGATCCAGGATTGGCTCATGGACGCATCGGGATCAACTAGGTAGGCGTCCAACTCCCTGCTCTCCTCGATCCTGAGGCAGGCTGCGTTCTCGGCTGGCCCTGCGGCTCCTGCGGCGCTCCCGACTGCCCCAGCGGTCCCTGCGGCGCTCCCGTCGTCTCCGTTTGAGCCAAGCCCGCGGGCTAACGCGGAATCAGCATCCTCGGACACCATCAGGCTCGACACAGCGCCGCTGCCTATGCCGATGTAGGAGTTCATCGACCAGTAGGCGGCATTGTGCAAAGACTCTGCCCCCGGTGGACTGAAGTTGGAGACCTCGTAGCGCAGGCAACCCGCAGCCTCGAGGAGGCCTTCGGCTTTTTTCCGCGCCTCGTAGGCCGAGTCTTCGTCCGGCAGTCTCAGCGCTCCCTGACGGAGTTTTCTCTCCAACTCCGTTCCCTTCTCGATGCTGAGGTCGTAGACCGACACATGGTCGACGCCGGCATCCAGAACCGAGCGGACCGAGGATTCAAGCGTCCCTGACCGCTGGCCGGGGATGCCTGCTATGAGATCCGCCGACACTTTCATGCCCGAGCCGCGGGCCAGGCTTAATGCTTTTTCGTTATCAGTGAGCCTCGCCCTCCGGCCAAGGGTCTCGAGCTCCCCGTCGTCCATACTCTGAATGCCTATGCTCAGCCTGTTGACGCCCCCAGCGGCCATGAGGGCGATTTTTTCTCCCGAGAGGGACTCGGGATTGGCTTCCACCGTCCATTCTTCCAGCGAAGCCCCAAAGAGATCGGAGAGTCGTCCCACGAGCGCTGAGAAGTGCTCGTCAGGGAGCAGGGTTGGAGTGCCGCCGCCTATGTAAAGGGTCTTCAGCGGTTCCGCGAGACAGGCTTTGAGCGCTGCGGCCCTACGTAGAAGAACGGCGACATAGGCTTGGGCATACTCGTTCCAGTTTTGAATCCCCCCTGCACAGCGGCCGAGGGCGAAGGAATGAAAATCGCAGTAAGCGCAGCGGGAGGAACAGAAGGGAATATGGATATAGAGGGCCCTGGGGACTTCAAACAGTTCGGCCCTACCCGCTGTTTCAGCAAGAATCATAGAATGCGGATGTGCTTAAAAGGCCAATAGACGAGAATCACACGGCCGGAAAAGCGCTGGACGGACACGGGCCCCCAGAGGGAGGAGCCGTTGAGGGTACCGCGATTGTCACCCTCGACAAAATATTCGCCCGGTCCCAGTTCGATTACCTGCGAGACACTGTCATAAGCCTGGGCTGTTTCTGGAGAAAGACTGTCCAGCAGCTGATACGAACTGTCCGCCAGGGACTGCTCGGGCAAGTACGCTCCGCCGCTCCCTGTCTGGATTTCGTACCCAGCCTTGCTACGCCTGATTTTGTCCCCCGGCAGACCTATAACCCGGTAGATACCCGGGCTTGTCTCAGCATCCCCGTAGCGCTCTGCCATGGGCGAGTAGCGTTGAAGGGTAAAAAACCGGGCCAGGCTGTCCCAAATCGAGAAAAGCCTGTCCACGCTGGGAATGGGATCAGGATCCACGATGAGCAGCTCGCCCCGCTTAACCTCACTGAGAGCAGGGGTCTTGCCAAACCAAGTGCGGGCGCCGAAAGGCAGGGGAAATACCAGGACACTGTCGCCTTTGGCGAGTAAAGGTTCCATGGCCGCGGTCCTGAGGGTGTAAGACTGGACGAAGAAGCTCCTTAGAAAGGCGATCGTCAACAAAAATACGAGAACTCTGCCGAGGAGCTTCCGCCTCTTCCGCTTAGCGAAGACCTTTTCGGTATAGGACCTATGTCGGGAAAACAATGCCAGCCTCCTACCCTACCAGGGTGCGAAACGCCGAAGCAAGCCTAGGCGAAAGCGGCGCTAGCGGATGCGTCCCGCCCTCGAAAAAGGCCAATAGATAAAGAGGGCTCTGCCGAGGACCCTGCTCACGCTCACCGGACCGAAGTATCGTGCGTCCCGGGAATTGTCCCTGTTGTCGCCCAGGGGGAAGATTCTCCCCGGGGGAATGTACCAGCCCAAGCTGTAGCGCCTGTCCATCGCCGCGATACGGGGATCCGAGGGGTTCACTGCCCTGAGCTGCGAAACCCGCTCCATATCGTACGCAAAGGCGTCCCTATATGCGTAGGATGCCTGTGCCGAGCTCAGGGCGCTCTCCGCAGGCAATCCCGATTCTCTCAACGCAGAAGCCTTGCCCACCGCTTCGATCAGCTCGTAGCTTTTTTGGTCCACCATGCGTTCGGCGCGGTACGGTAGGCCCAGCTGGCGCATAAGGTCTTCTTCTTCGAACCAGGAAGCGGCGCCCTGGGGTTTTATGGAAAACTCTCCCCTCAGGACGCGCAGTCGATCACCCTCGAAGCCCACGGCTCGTTTTATCAGATAATGAACCCGTTGTTCGCCGTTTTCGTCCCTGTCTATATCCACGAGCGTAAGGCTGAGCATATAGATGAACTGCTGCAGGATAGTGAAGACCGGGCCCTTGGACAGGTAGCTCGGGTTCTCGAAAACGATAATCTGGCCGCGCTGGGGCTTGATGGGACTCGTAAGCTTGGCTACGCCGGGAAGGAGTTCGGGACCGAAGGAGAGCTTGTCGACAAAGATCATGTCGCCGATGAGAAGGCTTTTCTCCATGGACTCTGAGGGGATTCTATAATTTTGGAAAAAATATTGATTGATGACCAATACGACCGAGGCTGCCCATAGAATGGCGAAGAGCCAGTCCACAATGACATTGCGCCGCTGCTGCTTCATCTTCTCTTTAAGGCGGCGCTTCAGGCGGCGGGTGAGCAAGGATTCGGTAAAGCCCTGGAGCTTGAAAATGAAAGCGGTCGGTGCGGGGGGCTCTGTCTTCATTGACTCGAAAGTACCATGTTCGCACCGCGTTGACAAGATCTAGACCCATCCTATACCCTTTCGCCAATGAAGGAAGATAAGAAGATCACCCAGGCGGACATCGACAGCGCCAAGGTACAGCTCGGTCCCCTGTGGGGGATTCCTGTCCGCGTCTATCTTCCTGTCGCCTACGCCGCCCTTTTCTTTTTGCTGCTCTTTCTTATTCTCGTCCTTCCGGGCATGCGAAAATACGGCAGTTACCTCGTTTTTGAAGGGAAGCCCTCACCAGCCGCAATCTACAGTGAAGGGGACTATAAGGGAAGCAGCGGACAGAGGATATTTTTCCCCGCTGGAACCTATACCCTTCACATCGAGCATGAAGGCTTCGTTTCGCGGGATCTCGAACTGAAGGTGCCCGGCAGACTCCTAGGCAGCCTGTTCTTTCCCCGAAGACAGACAGTCTCTTTCGGCCTGAACACCCAGGATCCGGCCGCTTATCTGCAAACAGCCTTCGCCGAGCACTCATCCTGGGCGTTGAGTGGAAAGCCCAGCGCTCTGTACCAGATCCCGGCTGTCATTTCCGAGGCGGTCTTAAACCTAGCCCTGACGGGGGCGCTTCAGTCTAAGGACGAGCCTGAGGCATCCCAGACCGCGGCAGATTCTGGCCTGCCGACGGACCTGGATTTCGCCAGGGAACTGGCGGCGGCCAGCGCTTCCGCCGAATCGGCCCGGGACGGGCTTAGGGCGAGCGTCGGCTACACTTCCTCAGGGATCGTAAGTCCACTAAGCCTGGCGGATTCTGTAAGAATCATAACCGTCGCCCTCGGAAGCTCCCCTGGGTTCGCAGCCTACGCCAAGGAGCTTATTCCTGGCGCGGCGCAGAAAATAAGCGCAGCTCTCGGCTCCCGCCAGGCCGCCCCTTCGGAAGGCACTGCCGTCCTCCCCAAGGCTCAGGGTAAAAAAAACCTGGCCGGCCAGGAATTCGTACTCTTTACGCCCGGCAGCATCGAGATGGGTGGCGAGGCGCCCTCGGGATCGCTGCTTTCCTATACCAAAGCACTGCCCGCCTTCGGCCTGGCCGCATCTGAAGTGACAAACCGGCAATGGGCCCGGTTTTTGGATGAAAACCCCGAGTGGGCGCCTGCGAACAAGGCTGCCCTCATAGAAGAAGGCATGGTTGACGAAGACTACCTCTCAGCATGGAAGGGCCCGGACGATCTTCCCCTTACCGGCATTTCCTGGTTCGCCGCAACCGCCTATTGCGACTGGCTCTCGGCCGGCTCAGAAAAATACCGCTTCGGGCTGCCGAACGAGGCAATGTGGGAAGCGGCGGCTAAAAGCGGAATGAGGGACGCAGACAACCTGGCCAAGCCTGGGGGTATCTGGTCCGATGGCAAGCGAAGCGGTCCTGAACGCCCAGGCAGCGCAGGCGTTGACGCATCCGGCATCGCGGACATCTTCGGGAACGTATGGGAATGGAGCTCCGACAGCTACCTGCCCTATCCAGCCTTCTCCGCAGGCATATTCCAGAGCGCCGAGCGCTCGGTACGCGGCGGGTCCTGGGCCAATAAGCAGGGCTCAGTGGGCCTTAATTCCAGAGGAGGGCTCGAACCTTCCTGTTGCACGCCCTACCTGGGCTTCAGGCCTGCCCTGCTTACCCCATGAGCATCCCCGAACACGTAAAAATCCTGTCCCTCAACAGGAGAGCACGCTTCGACTATAGCGTCGAAGAAAGCCTCGAATGCGGCATCGAACTGAAGGGCAGCGAGGTGAAATCCATAAAGGAAGGCCGCTTTTCCTTTCCCGATTCCTATGCGGATCTCAAGGATGGCCAGGTATGGCTCAAAAACTTCCATGTCAACGAATATGTCTATTCCTCGGTCTTCGGCCACGATCCTGACCGCCCCAAGCGCCTTCTACTGCATCGCCAGGAGATCAAGCGCATCGATCGCCGGGTACGGGAAAAGGGCTACACCCTCATACCGCTCTCGTTCTATCTGAAAAAGGGGCTGGTCAAGGTTGAGCTGGGACTGTGCAAGGGCAAAAAGGCTTACGACAAGCGTGCGGTCATAAAGGAACGGGACATGGATAGGGAAATCCGCAGGGACTTCAAGTCCAGGCAGTGGTAGACCATGAGAATCACCGGTGGAATTTATTGCGGCCGTACGATCGAGCTTCCAGATTCCAGCATGGAGATCCGCCCTGCCATGGACAGAATGCGAGAATCGGTCTTCGCTGTCCTGGGCGACCTGACAGGTCTTTCCTTTTTGGATCTCTTTTCAGGTTCGGGAATCATCGGGCTCGAAGCCTCGTCCAGGGGCGCCCATCCCGTGGTCTGCGTGGAGCGGGACAGGGCTAAATTCCCCATTCTTCTAAAAAATGTATCGATATCCGAGCGCCATATCGAATGCAAGGCCCAACCTGTAGAACTTTTTCTGACCCGGAACCGCGAAGACTTCGACCTCGTCTTTCTGGATCCCCCCTTCCCTTACGCCTACCGACTCGAGCTGCTCAAGACGCTTTCAAAGAAAGAAAGCCTTAAGTCCGGCGGACTGCTTCTCATCCACTACCCCAGGGAGGACCGGCTCCCGGATCGCGTCCATACCCTTTCTCTGGAAGACGAGCGCAGGTATGGCCGCTCCTTCGTGCGCTTTTACAGAAAAACAGGAGCCTAGGCCGCTCCTCGGAATCGAACCCTAGCCGGAGCCCTGCCAGGTCTCTTAGGTTTTTTATTCTTTCGCCTTGCTTTTCGCGAAAATATATCATATAGTTGTCGGACATACAGAAAGCATCGCATAATAAGATAAGGTAAAAATGTACATTATCATAAAATACGCTTTCTGATGCGAGGATAAAAAATATGGCTCAGGACTTGAACCCCACCGAGAACGAAGAAGTTTTAGATCCCACCGAAGCCCTCGATAACGATTCGACCGAGGCGAACGAGATATCCGAAGCCTCTAAAAAAGGCTACCAGTTGCTGAAGGAAAACCGATTCGACGAGGCGGTGGAATGCTTTGCCCAAATTCTCGAAAAGGATAAGGAAAACAATTACGCCCTCGTAGGCCTGGGCGACGCGGCTCGTAAGCGCGGCGCATTCAGGGAGGCGGCCGATCACTACCGACGCTGCCTGGTGTTCCATCCGGGAAATTCCTATGCCCTCTTCGGACTGGCGGACTGCTACAAAGCCCTCAATCAATACCACAAAGCGATTGAAATCTGGGAACAGTACCTCCTGCACGACAATACGAATATCACCGTGCTGACCAGAGTTGCCGACGCCTACCGGAAGGTCCACGATTTTAGAAAATCCAAGGCCGTCTACCAGCGGGTACTGGAGATGGAGACAGACAACCACTACGCCCTCATCGGCCTGGGACACCTGCATTACGACTTCAAGGAGTATAAAGAAGCCCTCGTCTACTGGCAGCGCATGGTAGAGCTCCAGGGCGACAGAGTCGACATACGCGTATTGACCTCCATAGGCAACTGCTACCGCAAGCTCAAGCAGTTCGACCGGGGCATTCCCTATTTTGAAAAGGCCCTTGAGAGAGAACCGGACAACTTCTACGCCCTCTTCGGCATCGCCGACTGCTACCGTGGCGTGGGCAAGCAGGGCAACTCCCTTATTTACTGGAACAAGATTCTCGAAAAGGATCCCCGGAACAAGGTCATTCTCACCAGGGCAGGCGACGCCTACCGTAACCTGGGGGATTTCGACAAGGCTACCAAGTACTACGAAGACGCCCTCAATATCGAATTCGACGTCTACGCCATACTGGGACTGGCTGTCATAGCCCGGATACAGGGTAAGTGGGAGGGCGCCATAACCTCCCTGCGCATGCTCATCCAGAACGATCCCAAGAACTACCGCATCTATCTCGAACTCGCCCAGTGCTACATCGCTGCAGGCCAGCGGCAGCAGGCGGCGGAGGTGCTTACGGAGTTCACCAAGCTGGGCATAAAGAATCCCTTTATCAACGAGGCGCTCATCAAGCTCGGGGCAAAGGCCTAAGGCCGGCAACGGCGCCCATGGAAGCAGCGCGGCGCGAAAGCCCTCTTCTCCCGGTTTATCCTTCTGGTCTCACTCCTGAGGAAATTGCCCAGTCCTGTGGCATGGAAGAATCCTATCGGGCAAAGCAGCTGTATTCCTGGATCGTCAAGGGAGCGCCAAACTTCGATGCCATGACCAACCTTCCCAAAGATCTGCGCGACCGGCTCGGCCAGCGCTACGGCAGCCTCCGCTCTTCTTCGGTAAGCTCGGAACTGGAGGACGAAGACGGCTCGCTGAAGCTCCAGATCAGGCTCAGGGATGGGGCGGCGGTAGAGTGTGTACTCTTAGAGGACATCGAGGGGAGGAAGACAGCCTGCCTCTCCAGCCAGGTGGGCTGCCCCATGGGCTGCCAGTTCTGCCGTACGGGCCAGCTGGGATTCTTGCGGAACCTTGGGCCTGATGAGATACTTGAACAGTACTATTTTCTGAAGGAGCGGCGCGGCTTTATATCGAACGTCGTCTTCATGGGTATGGGCGAGCCCCTCCTCAATCTCGAAGCCCTCCGCAAATCCATTGCCATCCTCTCGGATCCCCAGGGCATCGGTATGTCGTTGCGCAAGATAACCATCTCCACCAGCGGCATTGTGCCCGGCATCCTCGATATCGCCGAGAACGGCCCCAAGGTGCGGCTTGCCGTATCGCTGACCACGGCCGACGAGGCGATGCGGACAGAGCTCATGCCCGTCAATAAATCGTGGAACCTCGATGTTCTCAAGGCCGCCTTAGTCGAATATCAGGCTAAGACGGGTGAGCGCATCACCCTCGAAGCGGTGCTGACGGGCAACAGGAACGCCAGCGTGGAGAGCGCCCGCGCCCT
>JAEZSM010000192.1 GCA_023421875.1 Spirochaetota bacterium
GGGGTGGGCGGGGTATTCCTCTCTGCTGGAAGCACCGTATACCCCTGCCCTTCCGAAAAAAGCTTCATACTCCAGGAAATAGACTGGGACATGGGAGTTAGGAAGCAGGGCGCTGAACACTTCGGTCCAGCGCTCCGAGTCGCCCATGGGTACGCCCATAGGTCCTTCCAGCGCCTTGAGTCCTTCCTTGGCTATGGAATAGTACCGGGGGATGAGAAGCCGCACATCGTGGCCGAGTCCGGAAAGGGCAACTGCCAGGGCGCTTACTGCGTCGCCCAGGCCGCCGGATTTGGCGAAGGGGACAGCTTCGCTGCTGATCATCAAGATTTTCACACCACAAGTATACAAGCCATAGACCTTAGCCGCAATGAGGATAAAGACAGAGAAATGCCCTTGGGATTTGAAGCGCCAGCCCCGTTTTGGGACGAGGATGCATGGGAGGATGCTAACCATGCTAAAAAAGGGCTTATTATTTTTTGCTCTCGTCGTGGCGCTTACGCTGCTCGCATCTTGCTCGGGCATGCAGCGGGGCAGAATGGGCAGGCTTAACGCCACCGTCCGGTTCGAAACTGGACTGGAGCGCACAGGGAGCAAGGCGATCCCCACGCTGGGCGAGGCCTCGCTCATACTTCCCGGCGGTGATTGGACGCCGCTTAAATTCCTGCTTACAGGCAGCGGTCCCAATGGAGCCAGCTTCAGCTCAGAGGCACAGAACGGTGTTTTCACTCAGGAGTGCGCGTCGGGTGAGTGGGTACTGGAGGCCGTGGTGATTTCTCTCGAAAACAAGGAATTAGCCCGCGGCGGATGTACGAGCATCCTCCTGCCGGGCAAAACCATCGATGCGGAAATAGTGCTTTATCCAATCGAAGGGACTGGGTCTTTAACAGTGGATCTGGATAAAAACATCGAAATGCCTGCAGGGGCACGGCTCGTGGGCAGCTTGCGCTTCAAGGGCCTGCCAGGCAGGCCGAGTCCAGCCGAACCCCTCAGCTTTCCTATCGATCTGCCTGCATCGGAGAACCAACTGAGCTTCGCCGAACTTGGAGCCGGGTACTATCTCTTAAGCCTCGAACTAAAGAATTCCGATGGCTTCGTATCCGGCGGCTGCGCCGCCATCGCCCTGGTCCTGGCCGGTTACAGCAGCAGCGGCACCTGCGATATCGAGATGGGGAAGCCCGTGGCCGACATAGCGCTGGAGCTCTATCCCACCGAACCCTTGGATCAGGCGCTGCTGTCGGTAAAGCACAGCGTTCCAAAAGGAATTTCGGCGCTGCCCCTTGCTGTATCCAGGGTTATACCAGGGCTTGGAGAAAGCATCACGCGAACATGGTTCCGGAACGGGAGCGAAGCAGGCAACGCTGTCCAGATCCTCAACGGGCCGGCATTGCTTCCGCCCAACTGCTTTCTCTATCCCTCGGCCGGCGCCGGGCAGGAAGCGAGCACGAGCCAGATCGATTTTATCGAAGAAGCGCTGTCCAGCCATCGATTCGGCATTTCTTCCCTGCACCTGGACTCCTGCAATCCAGTTGGCGGCCCTTCTTGGAAAGCTCTGGCGGTATACGACTACCGCGCGGCGACAGGCCCCTCACTCTGTCTAGGGGGCGCAGAAAACATCGGCAGCGGCACCCTGTTTGAAGCGAGCTGCGCAGCCGCTTCGGAAAGCGGACTGGTTGTCGTTTCAAATTTCGATGCGGAAACATATCTCCACGCGTTTCTAGCAACGTATGGCGCTGGTCTGGACAGCACTGGCTCGCCGGGAATCGAAGCCGTCCCCGCATCGGCATCCTGGCTCAGGCTCTGGCGGAGCAGGATCAAGGCAGGTGACTACAAATCGGCTAAAAGGCTGGCGGTATCTCAGGACGGCAGGTATATCGCCGCAGCAGCAAACAGCAGCGCACAATGGATCTGGCTTTGCAGTTTGGATGAAGCGGGAAAGATCCTGTCGACATCCTATCTCACAGGAACAGACTGCGAGGGTCTAAAGGACTTTAAGTACGTAAAAGCGCTCTGCTTTTCTCCCTCGGGGGACAGGCTCTATGCAGCCTGCTCATCAGTGAACAATGATAGGGTTTATGCCTTCAATACCGGCGGCGGCACTCTGGAGTTCCTGCATTCCGCGGATTTAAATCCTGCTGCAGTTGAAGGCTTTACACTTTCGGATATGATTGTCACAGCCCCAGGACTGCTTGCGGTGAGTGCCCCGGAAAGTTCGAAGATCTTCATTCTCCAGGACGGATCCAATCTCGAAACGCTCTATTATCTTGAAAACTCCCAAGCCAATAGGGGATTGATCGCTCCTACCGCCCTGGCTGTCTCGGAGCAGGGAGATTCTTTCTACGCGCTCTGCGATGGAGACAGCGTAGCGCGCTTCTCAAGAGCCGAGCCCGCTTCGCCCTATGCCCAGGACAGCCTGGCTATACTGTCGCCCGACAGCGCAGGTGCGTCATTGCTTGCTGCGGGCAATACCGGCTTGGCATTGTCCGAGACAGTCATGGTAGGCGGCGGCGGCAGCCTGGAGTGTATTGAGATTGCCGGGGACGGAACCGTAATCGATTCGCAAATAATGCATCCCGAGGCAGGGGACCCGCTGGGGATGACGCAACCCTCTTCGATCTTGTTCTGCCGGGGAGTCTTTTTAGTCGCAGGGGGCGACAAGGGCAAAATAACTGTTTTTGGAAATGCCATGTAACCCATGGCCCATTCAGAGCTTACTAGGCATAGAAGCTATTAGCCTGTATTCTGCGGTAATCAGGAGGAGCCATGTACGCTCTGGATGAAATGACCTTGGTAGAGCTTGTCGAGAAAGGTGCTGAGCACTATCAAGACAGGCCTGCACTTAGCATGTTCGGGGGCGACGGCCTCAGCTATGCCCAATTGGATGAGAGCTCGGCAGCCTTTGCCCAAAAACTGCTCGGCCTAGGCGTGGAAGACGGAGACAAGGTAGCCCTGCTTGCGGAAAATTCTCCTTCCTGGGGCGTCGCCTACTTCGCGATTCTCCGGGCAGGAGCCGTGGCCGTGCCCATTCTGGTGGATTTCAATCCCGACCAGATCGCCAACATTTTAAAGCATTCCAGTGCAAAAGCTGTGATCTGCTCTGACAAACTCGAGCCGAAGCTCAAGCCCTCGCTCGGCAGTCTTGCGGTCATTGGAGTAGGCGATGGAAAGCTGAAGCATAAGGGGCCGGCACAGGAAAGGGCTTCGGACAAGACGAAGGAAAAGACAGCTGACAAGACCGGGGCTTCAAAAAAAACCCATCCCAGAACGCCGTTCAGGCCTGGAAAGGACGACCTGGCGATGATCATCTACACCTCGGGCACGACAGGCAGCTCCAAGGGTGTTATGCTGAGTCACCGAAATATCCTATCCAATGCCGTCGGCTGCCGCTCGATCATCATCCTTCACCGCACCGACCGGGTGCTTTCCATCCTTCCCCTGGCCCACGCGTACGAATTCACTATCGGTTTTATCATCCCACTTCTGGCGGGCTCCCATATCCATTATCTGGACAGACCGCCCTCGGCCACGGTGCTGCTCCCTGCCCTAAAGGCGATCAGACCGACGATCATGCTTTCGGTCCCCCTGGTGATAGAAAAAATCTACCGCTCAAGCATTAAGCCGACCCTAGAGGGAATGAAGCTGTACTCGAACAAATTTTTAAAGCCACTGTTAATCCGTTTTGCAGGCATCAAGCTCAAGAAAACTTTTGGCGGAAAGATTCGGTTTTTCGGTGTCGGAGGAGCGCCCCTGGCTGCTGAGGTGGAGATCTTCCTGAAAAAGGCTAAATTCCCTTACGCCATCGGCTATGGCCTGACCGAATGCTCGCCGCTCCTCGCCGGCTGCTCTCCTAGCAAGACGTTCATCCGCTCCACAGGACCGGCGCTCAAAGGTGTGCAGTTGAGGATAGCCGACCCTAATCCGACCACAGGCGAGGGAGAGATTCAGGCCAAGGGCGATAATATTTTCAAAGGCTACTACCTGGACGAAGAAAAAACCGCCGATACCTTCACACCTGACGGCTGGTTTAAAACCGGCGACCTGGGCTTTATGGACAAGAAAAACCGCTTCTTCGTGCGGGGCCGGATTAAGACTATGATTTTGGGCGCCTCGGGAGAGAATATCTATCCGGAGGAGATAGAAGCTGTGCTGAATCAATCGCCCTATGTCGTGGAGTCTCTGGTGGTGGAAGGCGACACAGGTCTTACGGCCTTTGTCTACCTGAAAAGCGAAGTGCTCGAAAATCTCGGGGCGCGGATACAGGATGGATTGGATGCCGCGGGCGAATTCTCGTCCAGGCTGGGAACCGCCATCGCCAATGCCGAGAAGAGCATGGCCAGCAGCCTGGGACAGGCATTCGAGGGGGCCGAAAAAAAGGTATCCCAACTGCTCGAAGGGATTCGCAAGGAAACTAACTCGAAGCTTTCTTCATTCTCGAAGATCCACAGCATAAAGCTCCAAGACCAGCCCTTCGAAAAAACCCCCACCCAGAAGATCAAGCGCTTTCTCTATTCAAAGCAGGGTAAGGACGAAAAAAAGGACTAAGGCTACTGCTGCGGCAACTGCCACGAAAAAAAGAGGCTGTCCGTTCGAGCGGACAGCCTCTTTGCTTTTAGCGAAAATGCCTTGGTAACGAAGGTGCCTCTATCCCCTGAAACAGAGCACCGGACTTCGCGCCGCCGCCACCTCGTCCAGCCGACCGACGGGGGTTGTCGTAGGCGCCTGGTGGAGCAGTTCAGGATTGGTCTTGGCCTCCGCCGCTATGGACAGCATTGCATCCACGAAGTCGTCCAGGGTTTTCTTGCTCTCGGTTTCGGTGGGCTCAATCATCAACGCCTCGGGTACTATCAGAGGGAAGTAGATAGTAGGTGGATGAAAGCCATAATCGATGAGGCGCTTGGCGATGTCCAGGGTACGGATTCCGGGGGCTATGTCGCCCATGGCAACGAATTCGTGCATGCAGGGCCTGGTGTATTTAAGCTTGTAGGTTTTCTCCAGCCTTGCACGTAGATAGTTCGCGTTGAGCACCGAGTTTTCAGCGATGCGGCGCAGGCCTTCGGCCCCTTGCATCCTGACATAGCAATAAGCCCGCACCAGGACGCCGAAGTTGCCGTAGAATGCCTTCAATCTGCCAATGCTTTTCTCCGGCATGAAGAGCTCGTATTTGCCTGCCCTCTTTCGAGCGACAGGACCCGGCAAGAATGGCGCCAGCTCTTTAACCGCCGCCACCATGCCCGCGCCGGGACCTCCTCCCCCGTGGGGTGTGGAGAAGGTTTTGTGCAGATTGAAATGCATAACGTCGATGCCGCTCTTGCCGGGCTGGAAGACCCCGGTGAGGGCGTTCATGTTGGCCCCGTCTCCGTACACCAATCCGCCAGCCTCGTGCACCATGGCGGCAATCTTCGTGATATTCCGCTCGAAGAGTCCAAGGGTGTTGGGGTTGGTGATCATGATACCGGCGACGCTGTCATCCAGGGCTGCCTCGAGGGCTTTAAGGTCGATATTGCCGTCCTTGCCCGAGGGTATAGTCTGGGTGGTAAATCCGGCCATGGTACAGGATGCGGGGTTTGTCCCGTGGGCAGAATCGGGGATGAGCATTTTTTTTCGCTGTCCCTGTCCCCGGGCCTTGAGGCAGTCCCGGATCATGAGAACGCCGGCCAGTTCGCCGTGAGCCCCCGCGGCCGGCTGGAGGGAAACTGCGGCAAAGCCGCCGATTTCGGCTAGTTCCTCCTGCAGTTTGCTGAGCAACTCAAGAGAGCCCTGTGTCTCAGAATCCCCAGCCAAGGGATGGCTGTTCTTCCATCCCGGCTCGGCGGCGGCCGCTTCGTTGGCCTTGGGGTTGTACTTCATAGTGCAGGACCCCAGGGGATAGAAATGGGTATCGATGGAGTAGTTTTTCTGCGAGAGCCGTGTAAAGTGTCTCACCACCGTGAGCTCGTCCAGTTCGGGCAGGTCTAGGCCGGGACGGGCAAGTTCCTTTGGCAGCACAGCGGCAGGGACATCGGAGACCGGCAGCGAACAGCCTACCAGGCCAGGACGCGACAGCTCAAATACAAGGGGTTCCGGGCTCAAATTCATAGGACAGCCTCCTTGAGCGCCGCGGCCAGACGGTCTATTTCGGCCTTGCTGTTCATCTCAGTGACGCAGACGAGAAGCTCCTTTTCCCGTGCCGTATCGTAACGGGACAGGGCGAGACCCGGCATGATTTTGCGTTTGGCGAGCTTGTCCACAATACTCTGGGCCGGGATGGGAGTGGAGACTAAAAATTCCTTAAAAAAACTGCGGCTCTGAACCTTAAATCCCTTCAAGCCATCGATGAGCGAAGCGGCATAGTGAGCCTTGTCGTAGCAGAGCGAAGCTACCTGCCTCATGCCGCCGGCGCCCAGGGCTGCCATGTAAATGCAGGACTGGAGCATCACAAGACCCTGATTGGAGCAAATGTTGGAAACCGCCTTTTCCCTGCGGATATGCTGTTCCCGGGCAGTGAGGGTAAGCACGAAGCCTCGGCGGCCGTCGTGGTCCTTGGCTTCGCCGACGATGCGTCCGGGCATTCTGCGCATGAGCTTTTCCGTGGCCCCCATCATGCCAAGTCCCGGACCGCCGAAATTCATGGCGTTGCCCAGGCTCTGGCCTTCGGCGACCACGATGTCAGCGCCCTGGGCGCCGGGGCTCTCGAGGATCGCGCACATGAGCGGATCGGCATGGACGATGAAGAGCGCGCCGGCTTCGTGGGTTCGTTGGGCTGCCGCCTTGAGTCCGTAGACTTCCCCTGAAAAACTGGGGTAGCCCGCTACGAGGCAGGCGCAGCGCGCATCCACCGGCGCGTTTTCGGGTATTCCGGAATATTCTTCGATTTCCACCGCGAAGGAGGTAAAATAGGTCTTGAGCACCGCCTTGTATTCGGGGTGAAGATCCTTGGGTAGAAGAATTCTATTGCGCCCCTCGTCCAGCTTCCATGCCATGAGGGCAGCTTCGGCCAGGGCAGTTGCCCCGTCGTAGTGTGAGGCATTGACTACCGATACGCCGAAGAGCCGGGCCGCCATGCTCTGGTATTCGAAGATCGCCTGCAACGTGCCCTGGGAAACCTCGGGCTGATACGGCGTGTATGCGGTGAGAAACTCTCCCCTGGATGCCAGGGCAGGCAC